>NZ_CAWNTB010000148.1:0-32164 GCF_963877065.1 Vibrio sp. V01_P9A10T6 | reverse complement strand
ATGCAGAGGCAATAATTGTTTTTTTCATTTTTTTAATCCTAATAATTTAAACTATATAAGCTTAAGATAAGTAAGCCTGACTTTATTTATTAATAAAAAACTTAACCACTTAACTTGAAATTAACCCATACTGATTACAAGCCATTAAGCACAAGCTATTTCAAATAAGTGGATTTATTTTAAGCTAAAAAAACAAACTCTCAACATACTTAAAATTCAAGAATAAACACCTTAAAAACAATAGGATACATATAATTAGACAAATAAAAAAACATCAAACGAAATAAACAAATCATTTAAACAACAAGAACAGGTAATATCTTACACCATATAGCATGAGTAGTTACTTAGTGACTATAAAATACCAATGGTTGGATAACTTATGATGGAAGGAGCATTTCTTAATTATTAATAATACATTCATTAACCCATATGACGATGATTCAGGGATAATAATAAAAAAAGCCAGCAAATGCTGGCTTATGCACTAAATCCAAGGCTAGTCGCAATATCACAGCGACGATCTAATACCCATTGACTATCAAATGGCCCCCAATCAGAGAGTTGATAGTAACCATCATTGTGACGCCTTCCATCTTGAACAAACATCAGTTCAATCCCTATTCCTGGCAGTGCTTTCAGGACATCCTGAATCGTACGGCGAGGCCACCCCGTTTTTTCGATGAGTTTGGGCACGTTTGGTCTTTCAAGGCTTTCTACTAACAAAGCTAAATACAGTCGCCTTGCAAAAACAGGACTCAGTTCCATTGACACCTCCTATTACTGTGCCGCTTCATTATTTCTGTTTTCACATTTAGAGTGTTGCGTTCGATCAATAACTTTCCAATCGTAAGCAACTGAAACACATTTTTTTTAAACAACGAAATAAAAGCATCTCTATTTTGTAAGCCACAGCGCTTCCTGATAGGATTTGACCATTAAAAAAATAATACGCCTCGACAAGGATTTTTATGACGATCACCATGTATGGCATTCCCAACTGCGACACCATTAAAAAAGCACGGAAATGGTTGGAAGCTGCGGGGGTGGATTACCAATTTCATGACTACCGCAAACAAGGTATTGATGCCGAGCTCGTGGCTCAGTTTTGCCAAGCGCTTGGTTGGGAAAATGTACTCAATAAACGCGGTACAACCTTTCGGCAGCTCACGCCCTCACAAAAAGAGTCGTTAGATGCTCACAGTGTTGTGGCTTTGTTGGTTGAACAACCAGCTATGATCAAACGACCTATTTTATTGGTCGATACCCATTACCATCTCGGTTTTAATGCTCAGCAATACACTGCTATTTTCTCTTAATACAAGGATTTCAAGGATGACAGACAGCCCTGTACTGGCGCTCGCAAAAGATCTCATTAGTCGCCAATCAGTAACTCCTGAGGATGCAGGTTGCCAAGACCTGATGATTAAACGCTTACAAGCACTAGGGTTTGAAGTGGAAACAATGGTCTTTGAAGATACCACTAATTTTTGGGCTCGCCGCGGCACTCAATCGCCTCTTTTTGCCTTTGCTGGCCATACGGATGTGGTTCCCGCGGGCCCTTTAGCGCAGTGGCATACAGCGCCGTTTGAACCGACTGTAATTGATGGTTATTTACATGGGCGCGGGGCGGCAGATATGAAAGGCTCGCTTGCTTGCATGGTTGTCGCTGTCGAGCGCTTTATTGAACAGCACCCTAACCATCAAGGTTCGATTGCCTTTTTGATCACTTCAGATGAAGAAGGGCCATTCATCAATGGCACCACTCGCGTAGTCGATGCGTTAATGGCGCGTAATGAGCCAATTGATATGTGTATCGTCGGTGAGCCATCGAGTACATTAAATGTGGGCGATGTGATAAAAAATGGCCGTCGTGGCTCAATTACAGGCGATCTACAGATAAAAGGGATTCAAGGACACGTTGCTTATCCTCACCTTGCTAATAACCCGATTCACCAAGCCTTGCCTGCGTTAGCCGAACTTGCGGCAATAAAATGGGATGAAGGGAACGCTTATTTCCCACCGACCAGCTTCCAAATTCCAAACTTGCAAGCTGGCACGGGAGCATCAAACGTTATCCCCGGTGAGTTTGACGTGCAGTTTAACTTCCGTTTCAGTACCGAGTTAACCGATGAAGAGATCAAGCGCCGCGTGCATTCTATCTTAGATGCCCATGGATTGGATTATGAATTACGCTGGACATTAAGCGGCCAACCTTTCTTGACCGATACGGGCTCATTACTGACTGCCGTCGTTAAAGCCGTCGATGAGGTGAACCACAAATCCCCAGAGCTATTGACGACAGGGGGCACATCTGATGGACGATTTATTGCCCAGATGGGAGCACAAGTGGTCGAACTTGGCCCTGTTAACGCGACAATTCATAAAGTTAACGAGTGCGTTAAGATTGCCGATTTAGAGAAACTAACAGATATGTACCAAAAAACCCTAGAGAATTTATTGGTGTAACCCATGACTCCAGAGCAGTTGACCGGACAAACCGACTCCCATTTAACATCAGTGCTGATTGGGCAGAAATCTTTCTTGGTTCACCCCGGGGTGATCCAAGATTTGCTCGCTCTAAAACAAGCGGCTGACGACGCTGGTTTTGATTTCCATATCGCCAGTGGGTTTCGTGATTTTGAACGCCAGTTGAACATCTGGAATCGGAAAATGTCAGGGCAAGCCGAATTACTTGATAATAACAGTCAACCGATAAACCCTGCTCAGTTAAGCGAAGAACAAAAGATATTCACGATTTTGCGCTGGTCAGCGCTGCCCGGTAGCAGCCGCCACCATTGGGGGTGTGACTTTGATGTTTTTGATCGCAAAGCATTACCGACAGGTGTCACGCTCAAGCTTGAACCTTGGGAATATCTCTCAGGCCACCAAGCTCCTTTTTATCAATGGATGAAAGAGCATTTACCTAAGTTTGGTTTTTTCTTCCCCTACCAACGAAAGAAAGGCGGTGTTGCGTTTGAACCTTGGCATATTAGCCACAAAACAGCGGCTAAAGACTGTCTTGACCTGTTGACGCCAAGCGTATTGGCGACACAGCTTGAAAACATGCCGCTCCTAGGTGTGTCGACGGTACAAGAGAACTTAGATC
Source organism: Vibrio sp. V01_P9A10T6 (assembly GCF_963877065.1). Taxonomy (NCBI): domain Bacteria; kingdom Pseudomonadati; phylum Pseudomonadota; class Gammaproteobacteria; order Vibrionales; family Vibrionaceae; genus Vibrio; species Vibrio sp. V01_P9A10T6. Next base: position 29,055 of record NZ_CAWNTB010000148.1, on the reverse strand, counting down.
GGATCTACACTCAGTACATTGTTAACATCAGCCAACCGGAGTCCTAATATGGAATTCATTACCAACCCTTGGGTTATCACTATTGTAATCTTAGCGGTGTTTATCGGTAATATTGCCGCGCTGAAATACACGGCTAACATGAAATTTGGCTTGAAAGGAAAGAAGAGTGATCTGGATAAACTCAACGAACTTGATAAGCACGAAGACTCAGATTCAGAGCAAAAATAAAGGGACTTTCGTCCCTTTATTTTTCATGGATTCGTCATCACAATTACTGACGCTCGGCAATCGCCGACAGTACAGGTACCATATCTTTCAGTAGTTCTTCTTCCACCGGCTTGCCGGCTGAATTGGTCACGTTGATCGAGGTACGGTTACCTAGATCACCTAACAAGAAGGTGTAAGTTCCACTTTTTAGCGAGATAGGTTTCACGCCAATGTCTTGCCAAAAGGCGTCATCTGGCGCGGAGTATTTCGCTTTTATTGTACCTTGAGATTGGTTACGCTCTTCGAGCGTAAAACCGATCTGCGGCATAAGATTAGGCAAACGTTGCCACAGAACATCGTAAGGGGTACGAGCAATAATTACAGGGAAACCACTACGGTCACTGCCCATCGTAATGGGGATCTGTTTAACCAACTGTTGAGCTTTACGTGCTGCTTCTTGACGTAGATCGGTATCGTAACGAGCCGTAACCAAATTGGTCATGAACGCATTATAACGCTCTCTATTGGTGGCACTCACTGGCATCTCTTTGCCACCTTCACGCCAACCAGTCAATGAAATCTTAAAGCCAAAACGATTATTCGCCATTACCAGTGAGATTTGGTAGCGGCTACCAATCTCAACTTCTTCATCTTCGGAAACCCAAGTCACCCAATCAGTATCAATCTGGTTTTCACTTTGTGCAGCGATACCAATATTTCGCTCTTTAAGCATGGCTAACGCAGTTTGCCACACCTTGTCGGCTTCATCTTGCTTGATCATCCATAATGTCACTTCGCCATTTTGGCGCTCGGCACGCGCACCTGGGATCAATTCTAAGACTTGTTGAGGAGGACGAATATCCACAGTACGGCCAATGCCACCTTGGAAGTCACCTTCAGGGATCTGGTAATTAGGGTAAAACTGCGGAGTGGCTCCTTCAGGAAGTTGCCACTCTTTTAGAGCCGGGGTTTCTAAATAAGCAAAATCATCTTTTGCTTGGCGACGCTGAGAAGCGTTACCAGCACATGCGCTTAAAACAAAAACAGCTAGTGAACTGATAACTAGCTGATGAGTAAATTTCATTCAAACTCCTAGACTGCCGAGGAAAAAGCCTCGGCACAATATTGAATCGATTTAGAAGATACAAGCTTCGGTCATGGCTTGGGCAACCGTTGAACGTACAGGTTCAGACAGTTCAGTCAAAGGTAGACGTAGATCACCATTTGTAATCAATCCCATTTTGTGAGCAGCCCATTTCACTGGGATCGGGCTCGACTCAACAAATAGACCTTTATGCAAAGGCATTAAACGTTGATTAATAAGCTCAGCCTCGTCGAATCGGCCTTCTAATGCTAAGTGCATCATCTGCGCCATATCTTTAGCGGCAATATTATTCGTCACCGAAATAACACCTTGTCCACCTAATTTAACAAACTCCAAACCTGTCGCGTCATCGCCACTTAATAAAATAAAGTCTTTTCCACAAAGCTCACGATGAAGAGCCACTCGGCTCAAATCACCCGTTGCATCTTTCAAAGCGACAATCGTTTTAATTTCAGCAAGGCGAGCGACGGTTTCAGGACGCAAATCCACCGCTGTACGGCCTGGTACATTATAGAGAATCTGAGGGATATCAGTCTCTTGAGAAATTGCTTTGTAGTGTTGAAATAAACCTTCTTGGGTTGGTTTATTGTAATAAGGAGTCACACTTAAACAGCCAGCAATACCTGTGTTATTTAATAAACGGCTAAACGTTACCGCTTCATGAGTAGCATTCGCACCCGTTCCCGCAATCACAGGAATACGTCCTTCGGCAAACTCGACGGTTTTTGCGACAACTTTGACATGCTCTTCAACGGTTAGCGTGGCAGATTCACCCGTTGTTCCGACGGCAACAATGGCGTCAGTTCCGGCTGTCACGTGAAAGTCCACCAGCTTCTTCAAACTAACAAAATCAACCTCACCATCATGATTAAACGGTGTAATAAGCGCTACGATACTTCCTGAAAACATGTCCATCTCCCTAATTTGTTACTTTCTGCATGGTACTGTAAGGCGATTGAAAAACACAAGGGATTAAATTCGCTTAATCAGCCCATTTGGATGAATATTTATCAGATGTTAGAGGTTTAACAAACAACATCAATTAAGGGCAAACTTTATAGCGGATCTGAATATGTCGATGTCAACAACACGTTATTTTCAAGACGGAGTTCTTAAAAAGCTATTCCACCACCGTTCCTCTATAATTTAACTGTGATAACATGCCCAAAACGATAAAAGTGAAGCGATATTATGACTCAGCATCTAGTGATCACTGCTGTAGGGACAGACCGCCCTGGTATCTGTAATGAAGTGGTACGTTTAGTTACGCAATCAGGCTGCAATATCATCGATAGCCGAATTGCTTTGTTTGGCAAAGAGTTCACGCTCATCATGCTGGTCTCTGGCAATACAAACCACATCACCCGAGTAGAGACAACCTTACCTTTATTAGGCCAACAACATGATCTCATCACCATCATGAAACGTACATCACCTCATGATTATCAAGATAATGCCTATACGGTTGAAGTGTTTGTTGAGTCTGAAGACAAAATTGGCCTAACAGAGAAATTCACTCAATTTTTTGCCAATCGTAATATTGGTATGGCTTCACTGAGTGCGCAGACGATTCATAAATCAAAGTTACATCTTGATCACGACCAATTTCATATTGCCATTACCGCCAGTGTCGATTCAGGGTGTAACTTAATGCAACTACAAGAAGAATTTGACAGTTTATGCAAGACACTGGATGTACAAGGTTCGCTCAACTTTATAAAAAACAGTCAATAAAAAAGGAAGAATAATGAAAACGCTTACTGCAGGCACGCCAGCACCTGCTTTTTCACTTTTAGATCAAGATGGAAATACCGTTTCCCTTGCTGATTTCTCAGGGAAAAAGGTGTTGTTCTACTTTTATCCTAAAGCCATGACACCAGGTTGTACCGTTCAGGCTCAAGGCCTTCGAGATGTAAAAGCAGAACTCGATGCTCACAACGTAGTGGTACTCGGAGTCAGCACCGATCCCGTGAAGCGTTTAGGAAAGTTCATTGAACGTGATCACTTAAACTTTACTTTATTATCCGATGAAGACCACGTGGTTGCTGAGCAGTTCGGCGTATGGGGTGAGAAGAAGTTCACCCTTAGAAAATTTCCATGACAATAAACCTTGATAATTTTTTATGACAAATCTATCTTTGATATGAGGGTAACATATTGAGGGTTGTTTTGTGATAGAAACGCATGAAGACAAATATTCTGATATTTATGATGACTACCAACTGCTTTCCATCGAGGTAGATACATTAGCAAAGCTACAAATTTCAGCGAGTATCGATACTGAATCTGGAGAAGTGACGCACTCCCCCTACCTTTCCCCTTCCAATCTGGAATCCCGCTTGAAGAAAACCGATATCATCATTGCACCTGATGGGACGGTTGTTTACCCACAGTCCCTATACCTAGTGTCTAAATTGCGTGGTGAAGGAAAAGTCAAAGACACAGGGTCGATTGCAAAAGGCTTGTTAGCTTTTACTCGTTATTTAGATTCCACTCACTACTCTCAAATTGATGAAGATGGTAATGAAATACCACCTGAATATCTAACTTATAAAACCCTATCGAGGTATGAGGAAGAAGGTGCGCCTTGGCGATTTGCGGAGTTTCTACTTGCGAACTGCAATAATATTGAAGGTGCTAATGGCGATGAAGCTTTTAGTTTATCTACCGCTAGAAGTTATATGAGTGCCGTTATTGGATTCTATAAGTGGATGCAAAAGTACGGCTACATCAAAAATGACGTTCAGAATGTTGTTACCCACTACACAACAGGAACGGTGCATCAAGAGTTAAATCAGCACGATATGTTGGCTCACACAAAGTCAGGTTCTAAACGTAATTATGAAACGTCCAATCTCATGAGGATGTTTCCAAAAAAAGAAAACACTCCCGCCCATAAAAAACTAAAACCCATGCACCCTGAGCACAAGGTTTTATTTAATGAGCATGTCAATTCACTCCCAAAGGCGACAAGATTAATCTTTCGGCTATGTGTCGAGGCTGGGCTAAGAATTGACGAAGCTATTCACTTCCCCGCTCACGATATAGGAAAGGCTGACTACAGTGATTTAGATGCAGTACCAGTCAAAATCACTCACACAAAAGGTAGTAAGCCTCGAACCGTAGACATTCCCATTGAGCTTTACGAAGAGCTAGAGATGTACAAAGAAAGTAACTCACGACTTACGAACCTAAACAAACGCAATGAGCTTGTTCAGTCAGGTGAGGTATTAGATACCGTAGAGTACCTCTTTATTTCAAATAAAGGAACTCCCTACTCAGGCAGCACTTTAGAAACGCACTTTTCAAACTTTCGAAAACAGATACGTGAAGTAGATTCTTCTTGGTATTACAGGATTCATGATTTGCGTTCTACCTTTGCAACTCATTGGCTTTGGCAGGAGTCGCAAAAGCGTGCCGTTGGCTATGACTTCCTTATGGATGAACTAGCGGAACTAATGGGGCATGCAAGCACGTCAACCACTGAGAAATACATTAAGTTCATGAATAAACTGGACGACCAAATCAATATGGCTAAAGCGAAAAACCTCAAAATAAACGGAGGCTGGGCGTAATGGCGAAAAGTAAAATTACCAGACAAACCAATTCAGTTAAGCATGTACGCAATAGCCAAAATGTCGTGCCTTTGAATCTGACAATTCCTTATAAAAATTCGAGGTCAAATAAACCAAAGCAGTTCGATGTTTCTCACTTATTGCACTTAGGGTGTAACAAAGAAAATGAGAAAATAGACAGTCGAGCAGTATTTATTAGGCGGTTTTGCGAGAAAGCCAACCAATATGCCAGTAATGGTAAATCAGCAAGTACAGTCACATCTAACTACTTATTCTTGCGTTCCTATCTTGCTTTTTGTGATACGGTAAATGTTGACCCATTCACCGAAAGTGGTTATCTAAAGTTTGCTGGTAACGATGGCGAATTAAGGCATCGTATCAAGATGTTTCGCCCTTCAAGGCACCTATGGGAATACAATCATGGTGATGAGCTAGGTATTAAAGAATCGACAGCTCCCTCTATACTTACATCCCTTCGTTATGCGCTCCATTGGTGTGACTTGCCTGTTTCCGATTGGGCTTTGCATCATCGGGGGTTTGCAGGAGAAAAAACACCCTATAAAGGATATTCAGAGGAAGAAGAAGAGCTTCTTGTGACACGTTTGAGTCATTTATTCTTCACTCTCGCACCACAGCTTATTGCAGCCAAAGAAAACAACACACCTTTGCCAGAAACGCTTCCGCTTATTATTGACCTTGGTGAACATGAAGAAGTGATTCAAATTCCAACATCATTGGATGTGACCTGGGGCGGAACAAGTAAAGATGGCACAAGCGTTAATACTGGTGCCGCTTTTAACCTCACGATGGGCGCTGCATATCATTTGATGTGCTATTTCACCTCACTGAACGACAGCAACGTTCGAAATATTGCCCATCCAATTAAGGTTCATACAGAAGAGCGAGATAAGAGCCTGCAAGTTGTGAAAGTCTCAGGTCATAAGCCCAGAGCGAACAAAGAGGTCGATGCTCTGTTGGCAGGTGAGCAATTTGACATTGATAAGCGTGATGGTGTGAAGTTTATTCGATTACTCGAACGACTATCCAAGCTATATGGCAATAGTGAAGATGGCTCAGAGTTAATATTCACCCTCAATAATCACGCTGATGTGAATCATACCTTTAATTTAAAAGAGATAAATAAAAGACTCGTTCACCAACTACACTTGCTATCTCCGTACCGGGCTGGCAACCTACCTTGGTTTAAAGAGCTTTTTTACGCCTACCGCAACCAACAAACAATCACGTTAAAGAAAGTCGTTAATCACCTGGGGCGCACTGTTGTTCATAAAGAAGTCAAGACAACGACCAAAACCAAGGCTGGGCAAGGGGCAACCAATAGCGCCTATTGTATTTTATCTTGCTACACCGACTTACCGCTTAAAGGGATTTTACTTCCGCTTACCTACTCCGAAAAAGATAGTGATGGCAATATTACCGTTTCTTTTAACTATAGAAATGGCATCGGCGGCTTCTTTAAAGTCCCCGTTTCTGATTTAGCTGTAGTCAAAGAAATTGAGCAATATTCTAAAGAGAGAGCAAACAAGCAGGCCAAGAAATATGAACGACTACTTTTAGCGAAAAGGAACCACCACGTCCCTAAAGATTGGGAAGGCATCAGCCCTATTTCAGCAGAGCTAATGCGGACTTGGTCTGTTGAAACAAACCATTACTACCTCTCTCTTCAATCGAGTCGCTGGCGAGAAATGACCAGTAACCAAGCCCATGCCGAAGGTGGAATTCAAGGCGCTCAAAGCTTACTCCAGAACGCGAAGGAAACGTTAGAGAGAAGTTACCTAAACGGGCATCCATTGCTAAATAAAGTCATCCTATCTCAGAGTATAGAAGTCATTGAAAACCTCGATAATGAAACGAGCTTAGAGCAAGCAAAAGATATTGTGGTGAAAAGGCGTGGTATTCCGATGTTGTCACACGATGAGTGGAAGAAAAAGCGCACAGCAAGCAATGCAAAAACCAACCCCAACGGTCTGACTTGTAATGGGCAACAAGCCATTAGTGATGGTAAAAATACGCAGCGAGAAACAAACTATGCAGTAGGCCTAAGCTTACCTTGTGCTGAATTTGATATGTGTTACAAGTGCCAATCAGCCAAGGCGGTAGATGACGTTGAAGCTGTTTATAGGCTCATTTCATACATAGATGTTCTTAAAGAAACACTTGATATGTACCCTGATGTGAAAAGTGATATTCATGAGAAAATTGAACAGTTTGAATATACGCTAGATGGGGCTAGTGACGATGTATTTGGCGAGGCTATGCAGCGATTTAATACCCAAGGTCGTCATCCAAGAGTCTCTTTCGACCACGCTCTTTTATCCTCATAGTAATGGAGGCTAAAATGATAAAACTCTCTGACCTTGAGCATCAAAATAAGCTTCTTAAAGCACAAAAAAATGTTGGCGCTCATGCAAATTACTTAATGGATGTCTTAAAGCCAGCCATTGAGCGTGGTAATTGGGATGAACTCGAAAGTCTTGAGATAGGCTTTACTGTTACGGGTGAATCATTAGGTAAAATTGGAGATAGTGAAGCTTGGAGAAACCTACAGCCTTATTTTGAGCCAAGAGCAAAGAAAACCATTACCATTGATTTTACGCTCGATGGTAAAGTTATTGAACGTAACCTAAAAAATCAGCTTAAAACCCTCTTACTTAAAATGATGTGGCTATCACCTCACAACCATTCATTTTTGACTCTTTGGCAAGCATTAAGCTACCTAAAGAAAGTCATTATCCCGCTTTTAAATGAAGGATATAACACCTTATCCGCTTTAGACTTTGATAGACTAGAAACTTGGGAATTAACAAGCTTTACCGACATCGACTTTGAAAGAGAGACAATTTACAAAGGGTTAAATCGCCTTTATAAAGAAGCAAGAGGCTTACCGTTTGAGGTTAACCTAAATAAAAAGCTTAACGCTTCTGACTTTGGTTTAGCAATCAAAGAATCCGAGCAATATACCGTCATTCCACAGAGGCTCTACTATCTTGGTCTTCAAAAGTCAGAAGCCCTGATTAATGAAGCTTATGCCCTGCGTGATGAGCTAGAGCAATTGGCAGAATATATCACCACCTACTTTGATAAGGCCTATGTAGGTTATGCTAAGTACCTGGTCAGTGGTGAGGCTAGACAAAAAAACGGTGGTATTACATGGCTCTTAAAAAAAGAACGCAACCAGCGCACCACTGCTTTTAAACAAGCCTTCACCGCCATGCATTCTCCAAATGAAGAAGAAATATTGACGCTTCTTCACCGTCACAAACCAGCGATACCGAGCAGCCACATTGATAACTTCCATACCGAACGTAAGCTAACGATTGGACAATGGACCATCACCAATCTCAGAGAGGCTCAATCGCTTTTTATAAAGCTCAATGGTGGCAGCCTATGGGGGTTAATGGCTCGAACAGGAATGAGAGCTGATGAGATGTATGACCTAAACACAGCTCAGGGCTGCACGACTGAGATAATAAAAAGGCAGAAGATACACGTTATCCATGCCAACCTATCAAAGACAGCGAAAGGCTCTCAATCAAAGCAAGATGAATTTGTCACTACTGAAATCGGCATGAAAGCGTATGAGGTTCTTCAAGCGCTACATGCACCACTAAGAAAGCGGCATCCAGACTCACAATCTTTTTTCCATAAAACAAAAGAAGACTGTAGTGAAATAACTCAGGTTCAACTAGGGAAACATTCTCAAGCTTGGTTTGAAAATGCTATGGGCGAAGAACTTGAGCTCACCAATGAAGACATTATTGACCTAAAAACATCTGACCCAAATTTATCGTTTGAAGTGGGTGTCGATTATAGGTTTTCAGGGCATCAACTTCGCCGCTCTTTTGCTTACTACTTAATTGGTTACGAACTTTGTAACTTTCCACAACTCAAACAGCAATTTAGTCATGTATCTATGGCAATGACCCGGCACTACGCTAAGAACGCCAGCAAGTTTCAAAAGCTCAGGAAAAAGAAGCAAAACCTTGCTAATGCCATTGATGAAGAAAGAATTGACCAGAAAGCCCGTGTTTATTTGAGCATCTATCAAAAACTGGCAAACAAAGAGCGAGTTGCAGGAGGCAAAGGTAAAGAGTTTGCTAAAAGCATGATGAAAACAGACCGTAACTTATTCAAGGATAAAGTTGATAATGACATGCTTTCTCTAAGCTATTGGAAAAAGCAAATTAGAGCTCAAAACCGCCACATTCATGCTGTTGCCCCAGGGGTATATTGTACTTCCACTACCTGTGGTTTAAGAACGCTAGTTAACCTAATGGAATGTGTAGACTGCAAGAATGATTACATTGTTGATGCCGTATTTGCCGAAGCAAAGCGTAAAGAAGCCGAAATTCACATGCTTTATGATATTGAAAACAACGAACTCACTCCTCAAACCGCCTCTGAATCTTACATAAAAGTTCAAGCTGCTGAACGCATTATGGATGATTTAGGTATCGACTTTGAGCCTGTCATTTTCCCTGATGAAGTTAAGAACTTACTCATCCCATACGGAGTGATTTAATAATGTCACAGATAACCAAAAATAAGCTAATCAAAGCATTGGAAAGGCTACTGGATGGTGATGTAACGAAGTTGGCATCAAAAGAGCTGCGTAATAAAGCTCGAAAGGGCAAGCTCAAAATCAACAACAGCAATGTTGAAAAAGAAGCCGGGCTTTCCGCTGGAGCACTCAGAAGGCATGATGACGTTGTTTTAATGATAAAAAATAAGTCATTAGAAGTACAAGTTTCTCAAGATGAAACAACTGACTCCCCAATTGAAGTTCTTCAAAAAGAAATAAAGTCACTGAAAGGTGAAAGAGCGCAAGCGAATAAAAAGAAAAAAGAATATTACGACGAAGCTCAAAGCCATAAGGAAACGTTAGCCGTTCAAGCTGCCACTCATATTAAGGTCGTTCAAGAACTTATGGGGATGTTACATGAAAGTCAGCGCGAAAAGGCAATGGATAAAATCGTATCGGCTCGTTCAGATAATATTATTGCTCCCCAATTTAGAAAACCAAAGTAGCTTTTAGCACTGTAACCTCAAAAGTCGTCCTGTTTAGTGCAATCACTAGACAGGACACTAAATTAACGATAAAAACGTACACTCTAACGTAATAAAAATGCACTAAAAAGGACGTAGCGAATAACGCTACGCCACATACCATTAATTGAGAAAGTAAGGACAAAACCAATGGCAATCGAAGCTGGACAAATCGCACCAGATTTTACCCTAAATGACCAAGACAATAACCCAGTGACGCTATCTGATTTTCAGGGAAAAAAGGTACTGCTCTATTTCTACCCACGCGCTTCAACACCCGGCTGCACAGTTCAGGCTAAAGGGTTACGAGATACTAAAGCTGAGTTAGATGCCCACAATGTAGTTGTTCTTGGTGTCAGCCCAGACACACCGCAAAAATTAACTAACTTTATCAACAAGCAAGAGCTTAACTTCACTTTGCTAGCCGATGAAGAGCACACTGTTTGTGAAAAGTACAATGTTTGGCAACTCAAGAAATTTATGGGCCGCGAAAATATGGGGGTAGTACGAACAAGCTTCCTGATTGATGAGTCTGGTAACCTTGAGCATGTATTTAACAAGTTCAAGACCAAAGATCACCATGAATTCGTATTAGACTACCTAAACAGCAAATAAGCTTCCACAAGCAATTAACTCTTAACTTGGGGACAGGCATGATTGGCTACATTCGAGTATCTGATTCACAAAGAGCCGATGGCGAATCACAAAGAGAAGCTATCAAGGCGTACGCTGCTAAACGTGGCATACAAATAACGGATTGGATAGAAGAGCACGTGTCTGCCACCAAGACAGAGTTGAGTGAGCGGAAGTTATTTTCTCTCATCACCTCTCAACAAAGTATCATTGTATCGGATATCACTCGGTTGGGTCGCCATAAAGTTATGGAGCTAGTCGGTGCCATTGGTCAAATAGCCTCATACGGTGAGCTACATTTAGCATACAACGACACCATCATAAGCTCAGAGAACGTTGATAATGCTGAAATCATTTTTACAGTTATTGGGCAGTCTTTTGCCAGCGCTGTAGAAGCCAAGAAGCGCTCTGAGCGAGCTAAAGCTGGTCACGCTAAACGTAAGGCCAAAGGGCTATCATCTGGCCGTCAAAAGGGACAGAAGGTGAAATCAAGGCTTGATGAGCATACAGCGTTTATATTGAACCTTCTCGACACCAAGGCCACCAAATCTGAAATTCTTAAGCAACTAAACGAACGTGGTGTATCGATTTCTAGAAGTAGATTTTACTCTTGGTTGGAAGCTAGGGGGTTGCATAACAAGAAAGCTGAGTTTCAGGTGGACATGTTCTCATAGCAAGCCTAGTTTGTCTGACGTCCCTCACTTTTCGCAAACTCGTTTTTGTCCCAAAGTTACTTAGAATTGTCGTTGTGGTGCACTCCATTTCTGGGGACGATGGGGGTTGTTTTGGTGAGCTTGCTCTCTGTACAAAGAAAAGAGGCTGACGTTCCAGCCTCTTTTAACTATCCACACTGTAATTGTATATTTAGCTCTTAACGCTTGGTTTAAGTCACATTCCCTTTCGCCTGAAGATATTGAATTAAAGGCGCATAATCGCCGACATCAGCTTGGCGTAAGCTCGCAATGTACTCACCCCGCTCTTGGCTTTGTTTATCCAAATCTGTATTGGACCAAACTAAAGGCTTTTGTTTGAGTAGTACCATTCGTATGTAGTCCGTCATCACGCGCGAGTGACGTCCGTTGCCGTTAGGAAAAGGGTGAATTTTAACTAACCTGTGCTGTATCCGAGCCGAGAGTTCTAGGCTGTCATAGTGTTCAAACTCAATCCAGCATTTGATGTCTTCCAGTAAGTTGTGTAAATCTGGCCGGATATTCAGCGGATCGACACCAATGTTCAACTCTCGGTGACGGTAGCTGCCGGCCCATTCCCACACATCACCAAGCAAACGTTGATGCAACTCTTCCACAAACGCCATAGAAAGAATGTCATCCATGCTGGTTTTAGGCGTCGTGGCTAACCAACTCAACCCTTGTAGTATGTTGGCATTTTCAAGCTCATTAAGCTCTTCGCGAGTCGTGATGTGATCAAATTTCAGCCCGGCAACATCATCGGCATTTAGTTGGGTTGCGCCCTCTGGTTCAACAAACAGACTCATTGGTATTTCTCCTGCAAACTGACTTTCCACAAATCTCGGGTGCTGCCCGTTTTAATCTCATTGGCTAATTGAACCAGCGCTTGCTGTTGTTGCTCTGAGGTTAACTGCTGTGCTTCTAAAAACATCGATTGGTGGCTCATGGCCAAACGCTGCTTGGCCAACTCCATAGCGCGCGCTTCTATCATGTCATCAATCGACTGACGCGGAATAATCGCATAAACCAGTTCGGCATCGAGCCCGCTCGCCAGTTGTTTAAGTTGTTTGAGTGTGATGGTTTCATCGGTTTCTTTACGCTCCAATATGGAGACTTGATTACGAGAGAGATTAAGACGTTCACCTAATTGCGCGCCCGACATCCCCAAGGCCTCACGGATACTGCGCACCCAACCATTTTTCGGCGGTTTAGGCACAGATAAACCGAGTAAAGCGCTGATTTTTGCTTTGACTTGCTTGAGTGCAACGGCATAGACACCGGATTTTTTCATAATTTTGTATCTCTAATTAAATACACTGTGATGACAATAGTATCTTATTTTGCATACATCATAAAGATTCTTGTATCTAATTTTTAATACACATCAAAGGAAAATGTATCGATTATAAAATACGCTACTTATTTGGCTATCAGTTTACTGGACAATGGTCGTGACAAATTCATCTTGGAAGAGCAAACGTCTTCGGCAGCGCTAGAATGGGAAGTGAACGGTTTAGGTTGATTTAGAATGGGGGTTGTTTTGGGAAGTACACAATCCAGACTTCTGCTCTGAATGATTTCTGTCCATCTTTGATTCAGACCGGTTCGGTACAGCCGATGATAGAATGCACAAACTGCTAGATAACACATGAATTAACTCGCTCTCTAAGATAACGTTATATCTCCCCTACGAACGAGCATGCAGAAACGCGAGTAGTCATGGCTATAAACGAATACTCTATGAGGAACGCTAGCTCCGCTCATAAATGAATCGAATGCTGAAAGAGTGGCTTTCGGCAACAATGATGGGTCAACAACTTTCCAGGGAACGTCTGGCAGTTCGAATTCTTCTAATGTCGGCAATAAGTTTAAGTATGGGTCAGTCATGCATTTTATCCCTGCTTATAGTGTAAGATTAATCAGTAGTGCTTAAATTTATTTGGTTTAGGTTCTAGATGATTTCAATTCAATGGATTCTCGCCACTGCCGTGATTCCTTAACACTACGCTCAAGGTGATCGTCACTTTTAAGATGCAAACCGTTTCGTCGGTTACGAGCGGCACGGTACAAGATAGCTCTGCGTTGTTTCTCGGTCATAAAACCTCCCATCCACCAATTTGCCAGTATGATTCTATTTTTGCTATTCCTATGTTTATGAAAGTCAGTTTTGAACTTCCTAACATAACAAAGTTCACAAAGGTAATGTGTGGAACTCTCCGTATTTATCATTGATAAGATAAGCCACTTCTCTATTGCGCGCATCCTTAGATAGTAGCAACTCAGCAATAGTTAGTAATGCCAACGCAGGTTGACCAATTTTTAAAGACTCGCCCCAAAATGGCTTTATTACTTTAAGAGGTGGTAACTCTTTATGCCCGATAGAGTACTTGACCGGTTGATGTCGGCTAAACAATAGTATCTCGTAAGGGTGGTTATATTTTGTAAGCTGAGTCGCGGCCACTTCTCCACCCCAAACATCTCCTGGCTGCAATAAGATATCTTTCCAATTGTCAACAGGAGGATAAGTCGTCACCTGATGATAGCGAGCTAAAATGTGGCCATAGCTTTTCAACCATTCATAACGCAGCTCTGGCTCATTTAAAAATCTTCTTTGGCGTTTATTCTTTACTATATGGTTGTTTTCAATAAGGTACTTCATTGCCTTTGTAACCATACCAACCGAAATGTCAGCTTTAGATGCAATATTCGCGTAGGTCTCATTGATAAGGTCCTTTTCAGCGAAAAGAGCAAATAAGCACTTCATGATACCGATAGTCATAAACTGGTGAGATTTATTTTGTTTTATCGGAGGTCTATTACCAATGAATATGCATAAGTCACCAGTCATCACTCTGACGTTTCCAGAGTCATCGGCATAGTTGATGTTTGAGTCATGGCATAACTGCCTAAGATAATCGCTGAGGTGATTACAGAAAAGTATGTCGTTTGCTTTTGGTCGTCGTTTCAAATAGCTTTCAATACTTTCTTTACGATGTATATGAGCATGGAAAATATTAAACCTTATCGGCTGACCATTAACTGTCATTTTTAGCTGTAAGAAACAAGATGTCATGCACGACAAATGGGTAAGAGCTAAAAAACGCAAGCATCAAAGTGGCTAAATAAACTGTCATTTATCGCCACTGGATAGCTCAACAGCTTTACTCTCGTCTGATTGATGAGAGTAGGAAAAACACCATTGATCGCCTGAGAGTCAAACTGCTTTTAAGCAAAGATGAATGGATATAACGAAAGTAAATGGAGATACGTTATGAATAAAGCAATGGTTTCTGCCTCACTAGTCACAGCTCTAAGCACCGCATTGGTAATGGCTGCTGCTCCAGCGGAAGCGGGAATGAAAGATAAAGAAAAATGCTACGGCGTGGCATTGAAAGGGAAAAATGATTGTAAAGCAGGTGCTGGTACATCTTGTGCTGGCACATCGATAAGAGATTACCAAGGTAATGCTTGGTCACTTGTTCCTAAAGGCACTTGTGAACAAACCGTATCTCAAACCTCACCAACTGGATTTGGTCAGTTAAAAGAATTTAAAGAGAAAAATTCGTAATAACATGATGAATTTGAAGACTATCTCGCGTCTTCCAGCATCTATCGGGGTTGGTTTGAAACCTGAACATGTTCAAACCATCCTCGATACTCAGCCTGATATGGGCTTTTTTGAAGTCCATGCTGAGAACTACATGGTGCCAGGAGGCCCCTTTCATCACCATCTTGAACAGATCAGAGCAAACTATCCGCTCTCGATTCATGGTGTTGGTCTTTCTATTGGTGGTGAGGATCCGCTGGATGAAGCACATTTAGATCGGTTAGCCACGCTAATAAAACGCTATCAACCAGAGGCCTTTTCCGAACATCTTGCTTGGTCCAGCCATCAGGGTACTTTTTTAAACGACTTGCTGCCCGCCCCCTACCATGAAAAAACGCTGTCGCGTGTCTGTGAACATGTTCATCGTGTACAGGAAAAGTTGGGTTATCGGATGTTACTTGAAAATCCAGCGACTTATGTTGAGTTTTCTTGCTCTGACCTTTCTGAAGAAGAGTTTATCTGCGAAGTAATCAAGCGCACGGGATGTGGTTTATTGCTGGATGTGAATAATGCCTATATTTCTTGTGTGAACCACGGGCGTAACGTGGCGTCGTATATCCAAGCACTACCATTGTTTGCGGTTGGGGAGATCCACCTTGCTGGTTATGCCGAAGATGTTGATTCGATAGGATCGTCACTTTTAATTGATAGTCATGGAGCACCTATCAGTAAAGAAGTATGGAGCTGGTATCGTTTTGTGATTGAACGCATAGGACCAAAACCGACCTTGATTGAACGCGATAACAATATTCCAGCGTTTGCCGTGTTAGCTGCGGAAGCCAAGCAAGCACAAGATATTATGGATAAGGTTAAAGTGAAATTATGAACAGGGAGAGGCAAGCACAGTGGATGGCAAATATTTTGGCTTCAGATGAATCTTGTCCCGAAGGTTTAACAACCTGGAATGGCTCTGATCCTGAAATGCGCTTTGCCGTCTATCGTAACAATGTGATTGTGTCGTTAATTGATGCCCTCACCGATAGCTATCCAGTCGTTCAATCTTTGGTAGGTGAAGCCTTTTTTCAAGCAATGGCACGCGAGTTTATCAAAGGTCATCCTCCTAGTTCTCCTGTTTTGGTTTGGTATGGGTCTGAATTCCCTGATTTTATCACTTCGTTTATTCCTGCTTCGGGTGTGCCTTATCTTGCTGATGTTGCTCGGCTAGAGTGGATGAGAATTGAATCTTGGCATGCTGCTGATGCTGAGCCTATATCTCAGGAAACATTAGCGGCATGGCTGTCTGATGAGGTCGCCTTAGAACAAACTTGTTTTATATTGCATCCCTCTTTAAACACTTTTGACTCTCAATATCCAATCGCCTCTATTTGGTCTGCTCACCAAAACGAACGGGTTAACCTTAATAACATTGATATCTCGGCTTCGGAAGCCGTGGTAGTGATTAGGCATAATGTAAGTGTAGCGATCACATGCTTAGATCATCATGCCATTCATTTTATTAAGTTGTTGAATGATGGAGTTTCATTTGCTGAGGCGGTCCAACAAGCGGGGGAATTTGAGCTTTCCTATACGTTAGCTTGGTTAATACGAAACCAAGCCATCATCAATATTGTCTCCATAGGGAGTAGTCCATGTTACTGAAAACTATTACGTTGATCCAATCATTCATCAAGTTGCTCACTCGTATACCCGATACTATCATCGCTTTACTGGCTCGTTTTTCTATCGCGGCCATTTTCTGGAAATCGGGACAAACTAAGATCGAAGGGTTGTCTATCGATATTGTCGCTGGCGAATTTAAACTTGGGTGGCCTAGTTATTCGGATTCCTTACTCGATTTATTTCGTTACGAGTATCAATTGCCACTTATCCCACCAGAGATAGCCGCACCCATGGCGGCTTTTGCCGAGCACTTTTTCCCACTACTTATTTTGATCGGCTTTGCTACTCGTTTCTCTGCACTTGCTCTACTTGGCATGACGACTGTGATTCAAATATTTGTCTACCCAGATGCTTACGCAACACACGGCGTTTGGGCGGCTGCTTTACTCTTTTTGGTCGCTCGTGGTCCAGGCTTTATTTCTGTAGATAACCTTCTAACTCGGTGGTTTGTGGTGAGGTAAATTATGCGTATAAGGTCTCGGCTTTCTTTAAGTTATGCTGTTTTGTTGGTTTTTTTGGCGGCCATTGCTGTGGTTGCTGCATTACGTTTAGAGAATTTAGCAGCGAATACCCTCACGTTGGTTGAAAAAGACTCTCGCCGTGCAGAGTTAACCCACGCTATTAATCTCCATTCAGAAAGTGCCGCAGGGCGTCTATTGTTGCTCTTTATACTCAATGAACGTGACCAGCGCGTCAATATGTATAAGGATATTGATCGTCATAACGCGTCAATTAACTCCGCTCTTGAAGCGTTGAGATCTCTCATGACGACTCAGCAAGAGCAGAAACAGTTGAAACAACTGTCAGTTTTACGAGCACAGTTTGATGAGCACTTTACGGCCACGGTCGAGGCTCTGGAGTTTGATGAGCGTCCCGAAGCGATAAGACTCATGTCAGGACCTACTCATCAGTCGTTAAAAAGCTTGCTTTCATTAACCTCAGAGCTGGCTCAATACCAGCAGCAATCCATGGAACAACGCCAAACCGAAACGCTTGAACTCGTTCATACCTCGATTCGCACAGTCCTGATATTGGGCATCTGTGCACTCTTTACAGGGGCGTTTATGGCTTGGTTTATGACCCGCTCAATTATGATGCCACTTAGCCAAGCGGTGAAAGGAACGACGGCTATTACCCAGGGAGACCTGAGCAATATGCACATGGTCACACGCAAAGATGAGCTTGGAGACTTATTGTCTGGGATGACGAACATGCGCGAACGCTTACGAGATATGATTACCGCCATTAACCATAGCTCAATACAAGTTAATCATTCAGCAACGGCTTTGCAAAGTGCTTCATATAAGGTTAGATGTGGCTCTGCGGAGCAAAATTCACTGGCACAGGCTATTGAATCTTCTATCGCGACTTTCTCTGAAGGTATTTCTTCTTTAGCCTCTAATGTTCAAACCACTCGTGATGAAGCCAGTAAAGCGCATGATATGGCCTCTCAAGGTTCGCGAGAGATCGTAAGAGTATCAGACGAAATTGTCACTATTGCCGCGACGGTTGAGAAGTCGGCACAAACGGTCGCCAAGCTTGAACAGAGCGTTTTAGAAGTCACTAATACGGTGAGTGTGATCCGTGAGATCGCAGATCAAACCAACTTACTTGCCCTTAATGCGTCGATTGAAGCGGCGCGTGCAGGAGAAAGTGGACGTGGTTTTGCAGTTGTCGCTGATGAAGTCCGTACGTTAGCGACTAGAACTGCCGATGCAACAGGAAAGATCGATCTTGTGATTGCACAAATCACTCAACAAGCTAAAGAATCTATCCTTGAAATCGAACGAGGTAAAAGTGGTATGGAAAAAGGAACAGTCTTAATTCGTGGCATTATCACACCGTTGGATGAGTTACGTGTGGGCGCTCAACATTCATTAGAAAGTTTAGATAAATTAAGTTTAATTGTGAGCGAACAAGTGAGAGAAAGTCACTCGATTGCGGCTCATGTCCAAGAAATTGTCGAAAAAACGAGAGCAAACCAAAGTGCTGCTGATGAAGTGGCAGAGATCACCAAAGTATTGGGTGATACGTCCCAACAACTTCATAATACCGTAGCGAGTTTCCGCACATAGCGGTGTATTCATGAGAGGTTAATATGAGTCTATGGAAAAACTTATTTACTTCCAGAACAACCGATAGGGAAAAGTTGCTAGAAAGCTTATTAATCTTGGCTTGGGTTGTGGAAGCAAAAGATCCTTACACAGGAGGTCATCTTTGGCGGGTATCGAAATACGCCAACCTATTAGCTAAAACAATGAGCTTAGACGGAAAAACTATAGCAAGGGTGACTTTGGGAGGGTTCCTACATGATCTTGGTAAAATCAGTGTTCCCGATAATATTCTTACTAAACAAGGTGCTCTAACAGACGAAGAATACTCTGTGATAAAAACGCACCCTACCGAGGGGGTGCGCTTAATATTCAACCATCCACTCTCTTCAATCGTAATAGATAGTATTGGGTTACATCATGAACGTTTTGATGGGATGGGGTATCCGAATGGAATGGCGCAAGATGACATTCCACTAGAAGCTAAAATTGTAGCAATTTGTGACGCTTTTGATGCGATGACGAGTCAACGCTCCTATCGAAGTGCAATGAGTAAAGAAAAAGCGTTAGCGATCATTAAAGACAATTTAGGCTCTCAATTTGATCCTACCGTTGGTCAACTTTTCATTGAGTTAGGTAAGGAAAGCAAATTCGATGAGATTATCCTGCATAGTGACGACCAAATACCGCTGCATAATTGCCCCACATGTGGTCCTACGATTACTCGGTATCGAAATGATAAAGTTGGCTCTACTTTACACTGTCCAGTGTGTTTATCTCAGGTTGAACTGATAAATGAAGGGCAAAAAATCAATATTAAACCGACAATGAATACGGTATCAAAAGACCAAAAACGCGAGCCAGATTATAAACTGATAAAAAATGTAATTGTTCAAACAATCAAAAACACTCCAATCGATGACTTACTTTAACCAAAAAAAGCCTTGCATTAGGGAGGCTTTAGATTCTATCGTCTCAGTAATAGAGGCACCGTCGTGTCGGTAATAATCCTCGTCGTATTACTTCCGACGAAGAATTGACTAAGAATTGACTAAGAATTGACTAAGTTTAGAATGCCCATTAATAAATAGTCAACTTTCTGATTAAAAAGCGGATTCGCATTACGCAGATTAATTCATTACTTTCTAATGTAGAGGAGTCGCTGACAAGGAAATGTCCAGAAGTTTGTTAAAAGTCACAATATATCAGTTGTCACAATATATCAGTTGTCACAATATATCAGTCGAATCTCATACTTACTGATATTCAAAAGTCACTACCCTAGTGGTATGAATACAAAGACCTTACTTCTAGCTCAAATCCATCGAGCAAAACTGGATAGTGACAAATGTTTAGTCGAGCTTCTTGATATGATGAGTCAAGCTTTGATGCAAACCGATTCCGCAGAAATCGATTGGCATTTAATGAACGACTTGGTGGACGATGACATACTTTTAATAATTGTATTGACCGATGCAGGCCTATCGATCAACTTTAATGAACTTGTACTGAGAGAAGCGGTGAAGTACGTAATGGCTTTTGGTCGTGAGTTACCGCATTAACACCACCTTTGCACATACGATTCCACGCTTTTTTGCCCCATAATTAGCGACGCCTTGTAGAAATCGGCTTAGTAGTCACGGGCTTTTTCTAAAATAATTTTAATGGACACGCGCAAAGGTTGAAACCTGACTCTCATCACTTACGGCAGGGTAACCTATTCGGCTAAGTGATACGTGAAGCCGAAAATAGAGGAGAATTAGAGGTCACCATAACTATTTTAACCAGTTAGGTTAATACTCTTTATATATTTTGTTTGATAATCAAGCTCAGGAAAGAGTGTTGCTTCATCTATACCGCAGTACTTCAACTCCTGCATAATTGTTTGCTTACATTCTTTCTGAATAATGAAAGACCTAGAGTGGCGATCAAAAAAATCATTTGTATTTACATATGATTGTCCAAATATCAATTTTCCCGTATGGCAGCGTGGTCAAGCAGAATATTAAGCGCTCATATAGTGTTTAAGTGCTTACTTATTTCTAAGGCTAGCTGTACCTTTTCATCTTTACTCATTTTTGAGATCAAGCAAACGAGCTCAGCTGAAATATCATCCTCACAGAAAAAGTAACTTAGTGGTACCCCAAGCTCATCAGCAATCAGCTTAAGCGTGTGGACGTCAGGTGTGTGTTTTCCCTTTTCGTATTGATTCATCCTAGGACTAGCTGAACTTTCATCCATACCTATGCGAACTCCCAACATTTTTTGTGAGAGCTTGGCTTTTTTACGCGCTTCTTTGAGGCGTATTGGGATTGGGTTGTCGAACGACACTTAGGATTCATATCTCTAGGCTCAATGTAACTAAGATTTTCTTAGTTTTACTGATTTATGTATACTAAGCAATCCTTAGTTTTATGGTTTTAGAATAGTCAATGAATCGTTCTCAAAAAATGAATGCGTTTATGCATCAACTGTTGATTGAAAAACAGATGGATAATTTTTCGGTTGTGGAAATTCGAGATGCATTGCTGTTGCTTGAAGGTGTTAGTCCCGATCCTGAAGAAGCACGTAAATTCATTTATCGTCAAATTTTAGTGCTTGAGAAAAAAGGTTGGCTGAGTTGTGAAGGGATCGGAAGGCAAAAAAAGTATTTCCAAACCGAACTCTTTCGAGGACTCGATATAATCAGCCGAGAAAGCTCATCGCCTAAGGTTCGGATTTCCCAACCGTCGACTTCAACCATGGATGGATACTCGGTCTTGATGACAGAACGTGGTGAACATCAGGGTGAGTTGGAAATTATTCTCGGTGAAATAGAAGAATATCAGTCGTTGAGTCAACGTTTTCCTGAATTGAGTACTCAAATCACACCACTGCTTAAGATAGCGAGAGAACGTTCTGCATTATTATTGGGTAAAATCAATGTATTAACCAATGTACTAGCGTCGTTATCAGAGGGATGCGCTCGATGTTAAGAGATTGGCAAAGAGACTGTGCAATGAGAGCGTTAACAAAGTATCAAGGCGAACAGTCTCATTTTTTCTGTCAAGCAACCCCGGGAGCCGGTAAAACTATCCTAGCCGCCGAAATTGCTAAACGCTTATTGGCAGGCAACTTAATTGACTTGGTGTTGTGCTTCTCCCCAACGCTCAGTGTGGCCGACAGTATAAAAAGAACCTTCTCCAAGACATTACATTGTACGTTCAATGGTGGCTTAGGCTCCATTGGGCAATCACTGACCTATCAATCCATTCAATTTTTAAATGATGAATTTTGGCGGATCCTGACTAAATACCGAGTGTTTGTCGTTTTTGATGAAATCCATCATTGTTCAGGATCTGAAATAGAAGGCGCGAATGCATGGGGGCAGCAAATACTCTCCAAAGTTCAAGGGCTCGCCACTTATACGTTAGCGCTATCTGGTACGCCATGGCGCTCGGATTCCTTACCGATTGTGATGGCGGAATACAGTGACCCTGATGGCCAACTGCTCGTCGATTATCAATACAGCTTGAAACAGGCGATTGAAGACAAAGTGTGCCGTTCACCAAAGATTGTTTTGGTGGATAACGAACATCTCACCATTACTGGTAGCAAAGAGGTTCAATCGTTTTCTTCTATATTAGAGTTACTGAAACAGACAAAAACGTCATACCAGAGCATCATCCATAATGATGAAGCGATGGAATATCTCCTTGGTTTGGGCTGTAACAAACTGGCGAATATTCGTCTGGAATCGCCCAATGCCGGAGGGTTAGTTGTGGCGGCGTCGGTACAACATGCAAAGAAAATCCAAAAAATATTAGTGACTCAGTTTCATCAATCGGCTGCGATTGTTACCTATCGTCATGATGAGCCGCTGTCTGAAATTAATGCTTACCGTCATGGTAATACCGAGTGGATTGTCAGTGTCGGTATGATTAGTGAGGGGACAGATATCCCAAGATTGCAAGTTTGTTGCCATATCAGCTCAGTGAAAACCGAATTGTACTTTAGGCAAGTACTTGGCCGTATTTTGAGAGTGAACGATGAGCCGAACCAAGAGGCTTGGCTGTTCACTTTTGCAGAGCAAAGCCTTATTGAATATTCCGAACGCATTGAGCAAGATATACCCGAAACCTGCCTGTTTGCGAAAATGGGCCAAAATGAAGCTTTCCATATCGACGGTTCGAATATCCGCCCACTGCAATCGGCTACTTCTGAACAGAGTGACATACTCGTCCCCACTCTGGATTGGAACTCTTCAATTAAAAATGGAACGTCAGTTGATGGCTCAAATGAGCCCTTTGATGAATTACATTTAGGGCGCTTTAAGCAACGAGTTATAGCTGCATTTGTGTAGTTTTTGACCGATGATGGGGGTGAGGTTTCTACTTTGTTTTGTCTACAATTAATGATGTAGAAAAGCCTTACATATAAGTCGGTTACTGAACTAAAACTTACATTTTAATTGTGCAACAAGATGCTGGGCAAGTTTTTGCCTGTGATTTTTTTGGGTTATCATAGGCAATCCTAAATAATGATGGTACATCATCCCTATGTTTGACAAACAGCGTTCTTATTGTTGTCCATTTTGGAAAGACCCTGAAACCTGCAATTGCGCATCCTGCTATAACCAAAGAGAATGGGATAGAAGCAGTGCCGCACTTAATGTTGCTGAAGCTAACAATTTCAGATCATCGGGAGCTGCAATTCCAAGTATGCAACCAATGCTCGAACCTGAACTGCCTAAAATGACGATGAAAGAAAGGCTAGAAGCACAAAGTAGGCAAAACCTTGCACAGCGTGAAAAGAATTGGAAATATGTACAAGCCAATAAAGAGCGTTACGCCGCGCAACGAGCGGACCAATTAGCTCGACAAGCTCAAGCTGCTTATGATCTTACAGAGAAAGAATGGAATAAAGACCTAAAGGAAGATTTAAAAGCCTATTTAGAGAAACGACATACACAGGTTTGTATTTTCACTGTCGATGATGCAGCTAAATGCGCGATAAACATTTGGCAGCAAAAAAATACAGATGGTGAAACTATTGGCACTGAAACATTGAAATTGTTAGAAGAGATTCATTCTAAATTTGATATCGGTGTTGGCCTTGTTGCTGCTACAAAAGTAACAAAAGCTCTGGGTGGTTTAGGGGTGACCGTCAAACAATACTTAGATGTTAAAGGCAAGGAAAAAATCATCATATCCAGCCTTTGGAATGATAAAAAAATGCACTATGCAGTTGTTAATGGTTTAAATATAAAGAAAAACCATCCATATCCAATATCTAATCCAACGGTAAAGCAATTAGGTGTTTTAGCAAAAGATACTGTGAATGGCTTTAAAAAAGGAGCGGTGTTAAGCATGATTATCTCCGCCGGAATAAACACAAACGAATTAGTATTTAATGATGATTATCATTTAGTTGATTGGTTTGGGCATGTTGGCAGTGATTTTTTCAAAGCTATGACCGTTCTTTCTACTAGTGCTTATGTGGTTAGCTTAACTGTAGGTTTGGGTATTGCTCTACCGATATTAGCAGGTGTTGTCCTGTGGGTTGGTGTTGATTGGGCAATAAATGAAATTTGGGAATCATTTAAAATTGAAGATGCTATCGTTGAAGGATTGAAAAATGCCACAAATAGCTAATAAGCTTATATATTCATACGGTGCATTAGTGAGTTTAATTGGTTTGCCCTTTGCACTTTACTTGAGTTTAGAAGACATTTTTAATGTTTATAAACTTAGTAGTAAAACCATAGAGTTAAGCTATTTTTTTGCTATTTCCCCCATCCTATTTTGGATTCTAAGTATTGTTATCGTAGGCACGTATTCATTATTTTTTAAGACAAGAATGAAGCTTTCACGGCCCATGAGAAAGGCGATAGGCATATACATGCCTATCATTGCTGTTTCACTTTCTTTAGCTATGGGTATTTTCCTAAAACCGCTAATGACCGAACACTTGGTAACTAATGGGTATACATTGGAAAAAACCATTTCGGCTTCAGCACCATGGCGTTCTGACATTGATGTTTATACACGAAACGACTAGTAATGATTGAGCTAAAAGTACTAAAGCATCAATTGCATTTGTAGGAGGACAGTATGGTTTGTTATAAGTCCTTAAAAGTGTCACCTACCTTAATAGTTAATATCTAAGATTACGTGGGTGAACTGAAAGAAAGCATAGTTCTTATAGGAGCAGTGTTTTTTTTCTGATTGGGATCAAATAGGACAATGTTGGTAAGCTCATTTCTGCCCCATTCCTTCTTTACGGCAAAGAGCACTATTGTCAACTGTACTATGCGTAGCCCTAATAAAACTTATCTCTGATGAACGGTGGAACCGTGTCAGGGCGCTGGCGGATCCCCTCATAATTCACCTAAGCCACAAGTGTGTGTGAGACGTTGATAATCCACCATAGCCCAATGATATTGGGCCCCTTTTATTTGGTATCTTCGATGACAACGTACCTCTTTACCCAATCTAGGGATGGATAGTACTCGGCGATGTTTGATAGTGTTGGCTTGGAAGTCATAATGCCATTGAGCTTGCATGGCGATTAAGCCATTCCACCACATGATGATTTCTGCCATTAGCGCCATGAGCAGTAGGATATCGATACGATTCGTACAGCGAGTTAGATTGTGGCGCAGTGCCAATCCGTAAGCGGGGCTTTTTAGATCTCGAAACGACTCTTCAATCTGCATTCTTTTGGCGTATAAGCGAGTGATTTTAACGCCATTTAATACCTGATTGGGGATGTTTGTTACTAGAAGCCAAGGCTCTTTTGCACCTCTGTGGAATACTTTTCCTGCTGAATGCTTTTGGCAGGTTCTGCTGTGTCGATGGGGGTTTCTGCCTTTAGGTTGGCTCTTGTATAAATAGGCAAAGCATGTGAGCGGCGAACGCCGTGATAATTGGCTTTCCCCTAAAAACTGCGGTTTGTCAGTTGCCTGAGGATAGAAGGTCTTGTTCCATAGCCAAGGGGCATCACCACATTTGATCGAGACTTCGCCACGTACGCGTCCCAACCAGAACCAACCTTTGTTGGCGACTTGCCGAAACCATGTATTTCTAAATCCAGCATCCGAGACAATGATGGGAGTGCAGCCTTCGGGCAGGAGCGTTTGAAGCTTATCGAGAAAGTATTGATGACTCTTTGGAGAGTTGTTGTTTTTGTATTCAAACGCCTGCTCATAAAGCGTGATGGCTCGACCTTTAACGGCAACTGAAGCGCGCAATGTCATATAACGTAGCTGCTCGCGAACATCTGACCAATCAACGAGCACCACAGGAAAAGGGTTGGCACGGGTAATAAAGGACGCATGCCACTTATAAATGGTGTCTTTTTCACGGTGTAGGTTGCGATTACCGAGCAATCGGTCGATGCGTTTAATCGCATGCTTACGGTGGTATCGGTGTCGAGTGCGCGCCCAATTTTGGTCAATGTGAGATCAGAGCCGTCGAGTACAGTTTTGGTTGCAAGTATCAGAGATCTCAGTCGTTTTTTGTGAATGTCAGGGCATTGATTCTCGAGAGTTTGCTGTAGAATTTGAATGTCGCGCATCGTTAGGGCTCCCTATTAAATCCATTTAATCAGGTGTGTTTTTGGCGAAATTCATTAGATCAGAATGAGCGATGCGCGTCTACTCATTGTTTTATATAGAAATTATGAGGGGATTCGTAAGGTCAGGGCGAAATGTTGCTTTTAAGAAATTTATCAGTTGTTCTTTGTTGTGTCTGGGTTCATAAATTGAAGCAATAGCCAAAAGACTGCATCATTGAGAGCTGAACGTTACAATTGTGATATTCAGTGCTAAATCGGTTATAAATAATATGAGGAAATTGAGTTGGTAGAAGCAAAAACTATCGGGTTGTTCTTTATTACAGCAGTAGCAGAGATATTGGGGTGTTATCTACCTTATCTCTGGTTGAAAGACGGGAAATCTGTCTGGCTTTTACTACCAGCAGCTCTATCCCTAGCACTATTTGCTTGGTTGCTTTCTCTTCACCCAACAGCGGCTGGTAGGGTTTATGCTGCCTACGGTGGGGTTTATATTTTCGTAGCAATACTATGGCTGTGGATAGTTGATGGTATTCGACCAACTTTATGGGACATAGTCGGTGTGACGGTAGCGCTGATCGGCATGGTTATCATCATGTTCGCGCCAAGGTACACCTAATAATGAACTATTGAAACATTTCAAATTGAGGGGTATGAGCAAGCTCCACCTTAGGTCTGTCCCTATTTTGGTCTCAACATTAAGACAGCCATTTGACATCGACTTACTTTTCCCAAACTAACTTATCTCTCAGAAGAACATGTTTAATTGAAAAATTGATACATACGGAAGATAAAACATATGATATTTCATATGTTTTATTGCGTTGAATAGTTCCTATGTTTGATCCAATCCTTCTTTACAAAGCATTTGCTGAAGAAACTCGGCTTAAGTCTCTGCTGTTAATGCAGAAACAAGAAGAATTGTGTGTGTGATCTCATGGAGGCGCTTAATCTCAGTCAACCCAAAGTCTCTCGGCATCTTGCCGAACTGCGAAAGCACGAGCTTGTTATGGATGAGCGACGTGGTAAGTGGGTTTACTACCGAATCAATCCCAGGCTAGCTCCTTGGGTTAAGCAAGTGCTGGAGATAACCCTCAAGCATAATTTGGCACTTATCGAGCCAGAGTTGCAGTTCATCAAAGGCAAAACATGCTCGAATGGTATAAGTGAATAATGCTCTATTCAGTTGGTTTATCAATTTCATATTAAAGAGGTCTGTATGAGTAATATCTCAAGCTGTGGCGAAACCAGCGCATCTGAAAAAATGAGTTTCCTAGATCGATATCTAACCGTATGGATTTTTCTTGCAATGGCCGTTGGTGTCGGGGTTGGAGTGTGCTTCCCTCTGTCGGCTCAGTGGAACGAAAGCCTATCTGTAGGTTCAACCAATATCCCGCTTGCTATTGGCCTAATCCTAATGATGTACCCTCCATTAGCGAAAGTAAATTATAGCCTTCTAGGCGAAGTAACTCGTGACAAACGCGCGATAATGCTTTCTTTAGTGATGAACTGGCTCGTGGGACCGATTTTGATGTTCACATTAGCCATCATTTTCTTACGCGATCAACCTAGTTATATGGTAGGACTCATTCTGATCGGCCTTGCTCGATGCATCGCTATGGTGTTGGTTTGGAATGATATCAGCGGCGGAAACAAAGAGTACGGTGCAACTTTGGTTGCATTAAATAGCGCGTTTCAAATTGTCACGTATAGTTTTATGGCGTGGCTGTTTATTACTGTTTTACCCCCTTACTTTGGCCTTGAAAGTTTCGTTGTTGACATCACTATCTGGGATATTGCACAAAGCGTCTTAATTTATTTAGGCATCCCTTTCTTAGCGGGTTTCTTAAGCCGTAAACTATTAGTTTCAGCAAAAGGTGAACAGTGGTACAACGAAGTCTTCATCCCGCGTATTTCGCCAATCACCCTGATTGCGCTTTTGGCAACCATCGTTTTGATGTTTAGTCTGAAAGGTGAAATGATCATCGAGTTACCGATGGATGTGTTCCGTATTGCAGTGCCACTGATCATCTATTTTATGGTGATGTTTTTTGTGAGCTTCTACATCGGGAAACGTATGGGGATCCCTTACGACCAAAATGCTTCTATCGCCTTTACTTCAACGGGCAATAACTTCGAACTGGCTATCGCCGTATCAATCGCTGTATTTGGATTAAACTCTGATCAAGCATTTGCAGGCGTTATTGGACCTTTGGTTGAAGTGCCCGTTTTAATTGCTTTGGTCAACGTCGCATTACGAATGAAGAAGAAGTACTATCCTCCCCATCATGGTATTAAAGCGCACAATCAATAACCATTCACAAACGTCATGATCTTGCCATTAAGCAGTCAATGAGTTCATCCCGATAAGAATGCAACAATGTAATTAGAATTAACCTAGGTAACTAACACCACTGCAATCCAGTAGGGAGGCTTGGTTGATGAGTAAGTAACATTCGACAGTGCTCCAAAAACAAAAAGGCTGCGATGGAGAGCAGCCTTTTTTACTACCCGTCATATCATGACGACTGGTTTTTGGGGCTTGACAAAAGCTCCGCAATCGCTTGATCGTTTTGGTGACGAACATCCAAGCCAGTCACAAAATAAATCGTGTACTCACAAACGTTGCGCGCGTGATCGCCAATCCGTTCGACCGCGCGACCTATCCACGTGATCTCCAAAATGGTTTGATAGTGAGTGCCTTGCACCAGCATATCTTTATCATTTTGACGCAAAATATTGCCGTAGCTGTTGTCGATTTGTTTATCTAACATTGCTGCTTCTAGCGCATCGTGTGCATTGAGATCGTGAAAAGCGTTCATCGATTTTTGCAGCATATTGATCACGTTCGCGTTAATTGTTTCAAACGCATCTTCTTGTAATTCAATACCATCAAAATAGTCTTTGTCACCCGGATGGTGCTCCTTTAAACGCAACACCGCATGGG
>NZ_CAWNTB010000147.1:0-32349 GCF_963877065.1 Vibrio sp. V01_P9A10T6 | reverse complement strand
TTAAATCACTTTGTACTTTCAACATTGGACTTCAATTGTCTGATTTTCTGTTACTTAGGTCAAACACGCGCTAAAAATGTAGTAAAATTACAACAAAACAATAAATAAAAAATATTTTATGTATTAAAAAAAAGTAGAACTCATTGTTTTTAAATGCTTTATTGATTTAAATCAATAAAATAAACCCCATATTATCAATGTTTATCGTTGTTTTTTGACCTAAATCAATATTAATTTTAAGGATATTAGCTATATAATAACCAACTCAACAAAGTTAGAAAATAAACACCAATAACGCCACTTAAGTGGACTAGGAGATAGTGATGATTCAAGGCATTCAAATTACAAAAGCAGCAAACGACAACCTACTAAATTCTATCTGGTTACTCGATAACGAAAAGAATGAAGCACGTTGCGTTGCCGCTAACGCAGGCTACCAAGCAGATCAAGTTATCGCGGTCAGCGACCTTGGTGAGTATGAAAGCCGTGAAGTTGCGATTGAAACAGCACCTCGCATCGAAGGCGGTCAGCACCTAAATGTGAACGTTCTTAAGCGTGAAACTCTTGAAGATGCCGTTGCACACCCTGAGAAGTATCCGCAACTGACGATTCGTGTTTCTGGTTACGCTGTTCGTTTCAACTCATTGACTCAAGAACAGCAACGTGACGTTATCGCACGTACCTTCACTGAGACGCTATAATCATAGCGTTGATGAGAATATTCATATCCAAAAATGGCGCTCAATGAGCGCCATTTTTATCGTTAGAGGAATATCATCCTGACTTCAATAAGATTAAATCAGGATCTCTTTAAGGCTGAACACGTCTTAACACCGTTTTTAGAGCGTCAAAATCATTGTCTAACTCTTCAGAAAGCAACGCCATCACTGCATGTTTTGCAAGAGGAGCAGGTAATTCAATGTCAGTGCCTAGCACATCGTCAACGACTTCTTTAAATTTGGCAGGGTGCGCAGTACACAAAAATAGCCCCGTTTCTCCCTCTTGTAACTGCTCATCCAAAACTCGATACGCAATGGCACCATGCGGTTCACACAAATAACCTTGCGCGTAAAGTTCACGAACTGAATCCGCACTTTGTACATCAGATACCGCACCTTTACCTAAGGTATCTAGCCCCCAGCCCTTTAAGCGACAAAGCTCTTCGATGCGCGGCCAGTTGTTCGGCTGACTCACATCCATCGCATTCGACGTGGTCGCGACAGTGGGTTTTGGATCCCATTGACCCGTTTCTAAGTAACGAGGAACGGTATCATTGGCATTGGTTGCCGCGATAAAACGCTTGATAGGTAAGCCCAATGCTTTTGCCAACAGACCAGCGGTTAGGTTGCCAAAGTTGCCACTCGGTACAGAGATGACTAAGTTTTCACGCTGAGCTTTGCTTAATTGTGATGCGGCCTCAAAGTAGTAGCAAATTTGTGCCATTAAACGACTGATATTGATTGAATTTGCAGAGTTTAAACCGATCTCTTGGCGAAGCTTGGCGTCATCAAAAGCCTGCTTAACTAACGCTTGGCAAGCATCAAAGTCACCATTTATCGCGACAGTGTGAATATTGTTGCCCAGAGTGCAGAAGAGTTTTTCCTGTAACGGGCTGATCTTACCTTTAGGGTAAAGTATCACGACCTTGATGTCGGGCATTCCATAAAAGGCATGAGCCACCGCAGCGCCAGTATCACCAGAAGTCGCGGTTAAAATGGTGATCTGTCCACCATTTGAAACGGCGGCCAGTGACTGCGCCATAAAGCGACCACCAAAATCTTTAAATGCCAGCGTTGGGCCGTGGAAAAGCTCTAGAGCATAAATGCCGTCTTTCACTTGCTTAATCGGTGCTGGAAACTGAAAAGCCGCATCAACCATCGCATTCACTTGCTCTGCGGGTAATTCATCACCAATCAAGGCGCTGAGAATTTTTGTACTACGAGAGATAAAATCTTCGGCTAGTAACGCGTCAATATCTTCAAACTGAGGCAACTCTGCTGGAAAAAACAGCCCTTGATTGCGTCCTAATCCTTGGCGTACGGCTTGGCCAAAAGAGACTTGTTCATCATTTTCTTTTATGTTGTAAAGCTTCATAGAGCACTTCCTGTAACGGTCGAGCCATTTTTGTCTAAGCGACAAATATGGACGAATCCTTCTTCATTTTGTACATAATGTTGTTCAAGCCAACGAGCAACTCGCTCGGCAACCTCTTTTTCTTTGCAAATACTGAACAGTGTTGGGCCACTGCCGGAAATGCCAGTAGTAAGCGCTCCGGCTGATGCAGCGTATTTACGCGCATCCGAAAAGCCGGGCAGAAGTTTCTCACGATACGGTTCAGCAATCACGTCTTTGATCAGTTTAGCCGCTAGCTCAGGCTGACCTGAGTGACAAGCATGAATGAAACCTGCGAGATGACGACCATGCGCAATGATGTCCTGTCGACGATATTGTGAAGGTAAGATCGCTCGCGCTTCGGCTGTGGAAACTTTAATCCCAGGATACGCCATCACCCAATACCAATCGTCAAAACAAGGCACTTCTTGGCTGATGATACCTAGCTCTTCAAGCATCAATTGCACGCCGCCTAAGTAGCAGGGGGCAACGTTATCATAATGTATACCGCCTGAAATTTTACCTTCCATTTCACCCATCAGCGCTAAAAGCTCAGTCTGATTAAGTGGGTTACCGTGAAACTGGTTCAACGCATCTAAAGCTGCAACAATTGAACAAGCACTCGAACCTAAGCCTGAACCAATCGGCATATTTTTTTCTAACGTCATTTGCAACGGCTTTACTGCAATGCTCTTTTTTTCAAGCTCTCTGGCAAAAACAAGCCAGCAATCGTAAACAATATTCTGCTTTGGATCTTCTGGCAGCTTGTCGACAAAGCGACCTGCTGTTTCGAGTACAAAAGGTTCGCTGCCCGCTTTAACTTCAACGCGATCCCCCAATAAACTGCCATCAATTGGCGACACGGCCGCCCCTAAAACATCAAACCCAACGCTCACATTACCAATTGAAGCTGGGGCATACACCACCACACTCATGTCACTTGAACTCATCAATTAAACCCCTAACTTCCAACCTAAGGTGCGCATCACATCAGAGAACACCCCTGCTGCTGTTACTTCTGTACCCGCCCCATAACCACGCAACACCAATGGAATCGGTTGATAATAACGGCTATAAAACGCCAGTGCATTCTCACCATCTTTGACTTTAAACATTGGGTCATTTTCATCGACCACTGCAATTTTTACCTTGCATTGACCTTCTGATATTTCACCAACATAACGTAATACCTTACCTTCGGCGGCAGCCTTAGTGGATAACTCTTGGAAATAAGCATCAGCCTTCGGCAAGCGCGCCATAAACTCTTCAACTGTACCCGAAATATCGAAACCCGGCGGCAAAGCAAGATCGACTTTTACATCATCCAGTTCTAAAGGCATTCCCGCCTCACGAGCTAAAATTAACAGCTTGCGAGCCACATCCATTCCCGACAGATCATCACGAGGATCAGGCTCAGTAAAACCTTTGTCTTTAGCCAGCTGCGTAGCTTGACTAAGTGTCATACCTTCATCCAGTTTGCCGAAAATAAACGAGAGAGAGCCAGATAAAATACCGCTGAATTTTTCCAACTCATCACCAGCGGCAATGAGATTTTGCAAGTTTTCAATCACAGGTAAACCAGCACCAACCGTCGTTTCGTACATCAGTTTACGGCGCGAGTTGCGCGCCACTTCACGCAGCTGGTGATAGTAGGCCATGCTTGCGGTATTGGCTTTTTTATTAGGCGTCACAACATGAAAACCCGCAGCCAAAAATTCGGCGTACTGGTTGGCGATCACTTCACTGGAAGTACAATCAACTAAGACAGGGTTAATGATATGGTTACGCTGCACTAGAGAGATAAGCCTTGAGAGGCTAAATTCTTCACTCGCGCTATGCATTCGATCACGCCAATGCTCCAGCGGCAAGCCTTCGCTATCCAGCAATAGTGCCTTACTATTCGCAAGGCCACACACTCGAATCACAATTCCTTTATCGGCTAGTTTGGCTTGCTGACGATGAATTTGATCAACTAATTCGCCTCCGACACCGCCAACACCGACCACAAACACGTCCAAGAAATGCTTAGAATTGAAGAGATTTTCATGACAAGCCTTGATCGCTTCTGAAATTTTATCTTCTGGAATCACCGCCGAAATAGCTCGCTCGGAAGAGCCTTGTGCAATGGCAACAATATTGACGTGAACTTCAGCCAGCGATGAGAAAAATTGAGAAGCCACTCCGCGCGAAGTGCGCATGCCGTCACCAACCAGAGTGACAATCGCAACGTCATCCATAAACTCGACAGGCTCAAGTAGGCCATCTTTTAATTCCAGTTCAAACGCTTCCGATAATGCTCTTTTGGCAAGGGCTTTATCTTGCGCCTCAATACAGAAACTGATGCTGTATTCTGAAGAGGATTGTGTAATCAGCACAATAGAAACGCCTGCGGCAGACATCGCGCCAAACACACGGCTAGCCATGCCGACCATGCCTTTCATGCCAGGGCCAGAGACGTTGACCATAGTCAAATTATTGAGTGTAGTAATACCTTTGATAGCAAGCTTATCTTCACCAGTATCTTGACCAATCAGCGTGCCTGCGCCTTGAGGATTAAAACTGTTTTTGATAAGACACGGAATATGAAATTGTGCAATCGGTGCAATGGTTTTGGGATGTAACACTGACGCGCCAAAATACGAAAGCTCCATCGCTTCTTGGTAGCTGAGTGATTTTAATAAACGAGCATCCGCAACCAAACGTGGGTCACAGTTATAAACGCCATCGACATCGGTCCAAATCTCACAACAATCTGCACGTAAACATGCCGCAAGCACAGCCGCAGAATAATCCGAGCCATTACGGCCTAGACAGACCAATTCACCCTTTTCATTACCAGCCGTGAAACCCGGCATAATGTTAACATGCGCTTGCGGAAGTGGATTTTGCTTGAAATTTTGCG
This sequence comes from Vibrio sp. V01_P9A10T6, assembly GCF_963877065.1. Classification (NCBI taxonomy): domain Bacteria; kingdom Pseudomonadati; phylum Pseudomonadota; class Gammaproteobacteria; order Vibrionales; family Vibrionaceae; genus Vibrio; species Vibrio sp. V01_P9A10T6. The sequence goes on along the minus strand of NZ_CAWNTB010000147.1, from coordinate 27,335 downwards.
TGGAGATCTCAACATCAACCATTGCCTCAAGGTACTCACCTTTAGCAAAAAGATATTGTACTGGGTCAATCAATGCAGCCGCTTGTCCTTTTGCTTCAAGTACCGCTTTCATCAGTTGGATAGAGACTCGCTCACCTTTACTGATAATGCGCGCATTGACGTTGTCTGGGCACATACCGAGTAAATTAATGCCGTGTACAAATTGACGCAGCTGAGACAGTGACGTTTTTACTTGATTGTCAAAAGCGGCCGAATCCACATTAGGTAATTGTGCTTTGATGCCAGCGAGTAGATCGAAAAATGAGAATTCAAGCTCCGCTATTTGGCGTTCTGCTTCGCCATTACGCAAAGCACTCTCAATAACTGCCACTAATTTATTGGTGGTTTTTCCCGGTGCAGAGAGCACAACGGCGACTTCTTCTTGCTGTACATTGTTAACGATGATATCTGCCGCCCTTAAAAAACGATCAGCATCGGCTAACGATGAACCTCCAAACTTTAATACTCGCATCCCTTCCTCCAAAACAGTTCAAATTGGTATAAAAAAAGGCCTGTATCTTGTGGGATACAGGCCTTTTTTGTAAAAACTTTTCGCTCAGCGGCCCGCCCCAACATGTGTCATGTCGGTAATAATAATGGTGGTTGTCATTACTACTAGGCTGCGCTGTAACATAGAAAAATTTAAATACTCGTGTGTTTAATTGCCTTTACGTTTACCTTACTTCGTCATCATTAGTCAACGAAAATCTGCTATTTTTTATAGTCATTCCGAATTAATCAAATTAAAAAACACAACAAAACACAACACAACACAACACAACACAACACAACACAACACAACACAACACAACACAAATAAGATACTTATTGCACATTAAGTGCAAACATTTTACACATAAGCAAATAACAAAATGCTATATACATAACGCTGTCATCGTGTGAAATTTGTGCTTTAATTGTTGTTACCGCAGTGGACGCAGTAACTCAAAACAATAATAAGGAGAGGCAGATGAAACTAAAAGTCGCACTATGTTTATTTCCGCTTGTCTCTTTATCTAGCATGGCCAATACCTTACCTGCACTTCCTTCTTCACAGAGCCAATCTCCACATCGATTATTTCTTTCAAGCGAAAGTGATGGTCAACAATTTGATAGTTGGACTATTGATGGCGGTTATTCTTATAACCTTTTTGACAATTTAGATCTGTACATTGGAGCGAGAATAAATAATTCCGACTACGGCTCCGAAAGTGGTTTTTTAAGTGGCCTTAGCTACCAGCTAACCCCCAAATTATCACTAAAAAGCACCTTGCGTTCAGCCGCCAGTAATCCGAATGATACGAGCAGTGCTGATGCTATGGCGGCGGAGCTATCTAGCCGACTTCAACTGTCAGAAAACGTTGATTTACATGCCACCCTTGATTATCAAGAGTGGCAGCAAGGCGTTCAATTTGGGGTGGGTTTCAGATTCTAGTGCCAGTCTAGCGCTTGAGTTGACGTTAAAACACCATTCCAATCGGCATAAACATAGTCACCCGGCTGAATCATCTGGTTGAGGATAGTCAGCGTCACATTAATTTCGCCTGCACCTCTCTTATCGGTCTTAAGTGGACAACTCGCTAACGCTTTCACGCCTAAATCCATTTGCGATAACGCAGCAACATCGCGTATCGCTCCATAAATGATGACCCCTTCCCAACCGTTTTCAATCGCCATGATCGCCAGTTGGTCACCCAATAACGCTCTTTGACACGAACCGTTACCATCGACGACTAAAACTTTACCTTTACCATTTTGGCTTAATACGTCACGAACTTTAGAGTTATCGTGATAGCAACGTACGGTGACAATTTGCCCCCAAAAAGCACTCCTTAAACCAAAAGTTTGCAAAGGCAAATCCAATATATTGATTTGCGATTCAAATTTATCGCAAATATCTGGTGTGATATCTATCATCCTTCTTCCTTGATTATTGTTTATTATTTTCATCTGACACATTAGACGCGCTGTAAAACCACAGCTAAATGAACCATAATGCCAGATACTTTACTCACCTATTCATACAAACGATGCAAAGAAAAACCCGCTGAGAATGAGCATAACTTGGCGGCCAACTGCATTTAAAAGACTGAATATTCATATTGGTGACATCCATAATAGTGCGATATCCCCCGCTGTAAACGTTGATTTTTTACGCAATTCCCATTTTTTGACAAGTATCGAGTTAACAAGTTCTTTGCTGGTAAATTTCTATGTGAGGTAAAGCCCATTACGCCTAATGCTACCATCCCCAGCGAAAATCCCCAAAAAGCATGCTATTTGCATGGGTAATGTGGTGTAAATTTACAACTGCTTAAGACGATTAATATTTGTTACATTAGAACTCTTGATGTAAATCAACAAAGTGATTGGAATTAACATTCTGCCGTTGTTAGCATGCTGTTAACATTATAGAATCCGCCTTAAAGACTAGTAGAACACCGAGGGTATGGAGACCTCAATGCAAGATATGCCTAAGGACGGCGGGCAACTGAAGTAAGTGTTTTTTTCAAAACTTTAGTTTATTATCGGCAGCAGATTACCTGTATGTTGCAATTTTTTGCCTACAATTAATTCTATTAGCACAATTTTTTCACAAGTTTAGGTACCGCCAATGCAAACCCCGCAGATTCTTATCGTTGAAGATGAGCAAGTAACTCGTAACACTCTTAAGAGTATTTTTGAAGCAGAGGGATACGCTGTTTTTGAGGCCAGTAACGGTGAAGAGATGCACCATGTGCTGTCTGATAACCCCATTAACTTGGTCATTATGGACATCAATTTACCAGGTAAAAACGGCCTTCTGCTAGCTCGTGAGCTTCGTGAACAGGCTAATGTTGCACTGATGTTTTTGACTGGTCGTGATAATGAAGTTGATAAAATCCTCGGTTTAGAGATCGGGGCTGATGACTACATCACCAAACCATTTAACCCACGTGAACTGACGATTCGTGCTCGTAATCTTCTAGGTCGTTCAATGAATACCAATACGACTCAAGAAGAGAAACGCAGTGTGGAAAAATATGAGTTCAACGGTTGGGTATTGGATATCAATAGCCGCTCTTTAGTGAATCCGGATGGTGAAGGCTACAAGCTTCCTCGCTCAGAATTCCGCGCTTTACTGCACTTCTGTGAGAACCCAGGAAAAATCCAAACTCGCGCAGATTTGCTTAAAAAGATGACTGGCCGTGAATTGAAACCACACGACAGAACCGTAGATGTGACGATTCGTCGTATCCGTAAACACTTTGAATCAGTCTCAGGTACGCCAGAGATCATCGCCACAATTCATGGCGAAGGCTACCGCTTCTGTGGTGATCTAGAAGACTAAACGTCTACCCCCAGATAGTTAGAAGCCCTTTAACCTCAGGTTAAAGGGCTTTTTTCATGGCTGACTACTGCGCGTGGAGCCGTTCTATAAATCTAATAGACTTTGTCGATGAAGACGCTCTTTTCGATAAGCCACTGCGCTGTTGTACCATCGCTCAATTGCAAAGCTACATTAACGGGCTTATCCACATTAAGCTGCATCGGCCATTCAAACACAACTTCCCATTGATCTTCACTTTGAGTCCGTAAATCTAACGATTCACTGCCCACCAGCCAATTTTTATCCCTTTGCTGGACCATCAACGCGTCAATCGTTAAATTGGCAGGTAATATTGCCGACGAATCCAATCTTAATGTCCCATGCACAAGAGGTATTTCGCTCTCATTAGCTGTAGGCATTTGATTGATCCAAAGGTTACTTTTCAACCCAATGGTGATATTTGATATCACGGCACTGCTGTCCTGCAGCCAATTCACTTGCGGTGAACTACAGCCAGATAGTAGCGCCATGACTAATGAAGCCAACCCGATTTTTTTCATACCATTACCTTTGAGTTAACCATTGTTTCAAGACTTGAATATCGTGTTGATACCCATTTTTAATTTCATCTATCCAGTCACCAATATTTTCCCACCAAGCAGGTAGCTCTGGCGACTGTGCCTTTTGTGCAACGTTTTGAATGTGTTTCAAACCAATTGAACCCGCAGCACCCTTGATTTTGTGTGCTTCTGAAACAATGCCTGCTTGATCTTTTGCTACCATATTGGAATCTAGCACTTCAACATAACTGGGCATCATCTGCTCGAACATTTGGATACTTTCCAGCACAGGTTTCGGACCAACAATATCGATATAAGACTCAAGCATTTCAAGATCGAGCAAATGCGTGTTCAAATCACTGTGTTCTTCTGGGGCAGCCTTAAACTTAGCGTCGGCAAGTTGAATCGCTTCACTATGGGTGAATTTTGCAATCACCTCTTGAATCGCCAACACCGACAGTGGTTTGCTAATCGCATCATCCATCCCTTTCTCTAGGTATTCAGCTTTATTTTTCAATACGTTGGCGGTCAATGCAACCAGTGGCGGAAGGTTATCATAAGTTTGTCTATAAAACGCAGCGACATCAAACCCGGTCATGTCTGGCAGTTGAATGTCGAGGAAAACCAGATCGTACTCTTGCGGCACAAATTTTTGTTTGGCTTCTTCACCTGTCATAGCGACGGTAACCGTGTGTCCTAAACTTTCTAGCAAAGAACGAGCAACTGTAATATTGAGCTCAATATCTTCAACCATAAAAATAGCTAAACTTTTTTGAGAAATGGATAGCGCTGGTTTGAATTGGGCATCTTGCGCCAAAGGCACACGAATTGAAACGGTGAAGGTACTGCCAAAACCTTCTTCACTGCTCACAGAAATATCACCATCCATTAAGTTGATCAATTGGCGAGATACTGCTAAACCAATCCCCGTGCCAACAGCGTGCAAATTGTCCTTGCCCGATTTGACTTGGTAATACATGGCAAAAATTTTATCGAGTTCCGCTTCTGGTATGCCAATGCCTGTGTCTTCCACCTCCAGCGTAATATGTGCGAACTTATCCTCGATGTCGGCACTGACCGTCATAACCACGCCACCTTCTTTAGTGAATTTCATCGCATTACTTATCAGGTTCCACAGCACCTGACGCAGACGCGTCGCATCCACTTCAATCGCAACCGGTAAATCACTGAGCCGTTCGAGATCAAACCTTAGCCCTTTTTGTTCTGCCATCAATGCTGAAATGCTTTCAATTTCAGCGACAAATTCTTCAAAATTCAACGGTGCTGGCAGTAGCTCCAGTTTACGGCGATCAAATTTATCCATATCAATGATGTCGTTGAAGATATTACCTAACGTAATGGCACTGACATTGATAGTCTGCATGTATTTACGTTGCTCTGGCGTCATTGGGCTATCAAGCAACATACGGCTCAGGCCAACGATACCATTGAGTGGTGTGCGCAATTCGTGGCTGATGGTCGAAATAAAAGTGGTTTTATCCCGGCTCGCTTTTTCCAAAGACTCTTGATTGCGTTTACGTTCGGTAATGTCTCGCCCAAAGCCCACCAACCCTAAGTGGCGGCCATCTTTGCTGTAAAAAGGGACTTTACGCAGTTCAAAATAGTTTTTGCGGCCATCAGGGTATTCAAGCCACTGCTCATAAGTGATGGCTTGATTGTCAGCAAACACTTTTTCGTCAGTTTCAACGATCTGTTGCGCGACTTCTTTGCTATAGACATCCCACGGAGTTAACCCAACCAACTGATGCTCACGCTTGCCCGTTAGCTCTTCCATCGCTCGGTTGCAGCCAGAAAAAACGCCGTTCGCATTACGGTAGTAAATCAGATCAGGAGAGGCATCGATAAAAGAGCGCAATAAGGCGGTTCTTTCTGCCAATTCAAGCTGCGTTTTTTCGCGTTGATAGACCTCATTTTCTAAATCGGCCATCGCCTCTTCACGCGCTTCCTCTGCCTTAATTCGCTCTTCAATTTCTTGGTTGAGTTTTTCGATATTTTGCTGAAGCTTATAATTGAGCTCTTGATCGCGTGAGCGCATGTCTTTGAGCTTAGAAACCAACTTCGAGAGGCGTTGACGTGACTCTTCTAACTGATCGACCACCACTGAAAGAAAATAAACTGCCCAAGGCGTGATCAATAAACCAAAAAAGACGGAACGAACGATGTCGATATCATCAACATAACCATTGAGCACCAACGTGATACCAACTTGCACCACCACTGCCAAGGCCACTAAAGCGAGCGCAAGAAGAATGGAGAAACGGAGAATGCCCAGTTTGACCAATAGGTCGACATAGTACTGGGCAAGGTTTTTCATGGGTTTCATTAAACACTTCCATGTAATAACAGTGCCACTAGTCTAACGCGTTTAACGTCGATTCGTCAGCCAAGTTAATCACAAGGATTTGCGAAATTGCTTGAATCTTTAGCTGTTTGGAAGCGTATAGACAAACGCTCGACTTAAGCGTGAGCCTTGCGCGCCACCTTGATTAAGTGCTCGGCCTATTTCGGTCATTGCAAGCCAACGATTTTCACACCACAGTGGCGCAAGCAGTGTCGGCCGCCGAGCGGCTGACGAGACTCGGTGATAAATGATCTCAGGCGGTGTCATTTGAATCAATTCACTCGCAATAGCAACATACTCTTCTAACGTTGGCGCTTGTAATTTTCCTGCTCGCCACGCTTTAGCCATCGTACTGCCTTCAACAATATGCAACCCATGTAACTTGATACCATCAGTGCCTACCGCTAAGACTTGCTTTAAGGTTTGAAGATTATCGGTACGCGTTTCTTTAGGTAGCCCCACAATGAGATGCGTGCATACTTTGATCCCCAAGGCTCGAGCGCGCTCAGTGATCAACGCATAACATTCAAAATCATGACCACGGTTGATCCGTTTGAGTGTTTGATTATTGGCGGTTTGCAAACCCAGTTCGAGCCAAATTTCAAAACCTTGCCGCACATAATCGGCCAATAAATCGAGCACAGCATCGGGTACACAATCAGGCCGAGTGCCAACGCATAACCCAACAATGTCAGCCGATTGAAGCGCTTGCTGATACATATTTTTCAACACCTGCACTTCCGCATAGGTACTGGTATAAGCTTGAAAATAGGCTAGATATTTTTTGGCACGTTTGATTTCACCAGCGCGTTCTGTCAATTGCTGCTCAATACTTTGGGCTTGTGTTTCTTCATCAGCAAAAGAAGCGACATTACAGAAGGTGCAACCACCTCGCCCAATCGTGCCATCTCGGTTCGGACAGCTAAAACCACCATGCAGGGTCAGCTTGTGAACTTTTTCGCCATAACGGCGCTGCAGATCTTGGCCGATCGTGTTAACCAATTGATGTAATTGCATTGAAGAAATACCGCTTATAGATAGTAATGAATCTCAGTTAGATTTATGTAACTAAATTACATCCCTGCAAAATAAATTCATAAAGAGTAGCCGTATCAAACACTCTCCAACCTAACAAAAATCAATAAACATTCATAAAAACAGCGTTATTTGCTTAATGTTGCACCAATGTTAAACAGTGCATGCATTTTTAACGAAAAAAATGGGCGACTAAAATGAGTTTTCGTTGGAATTCCTATAAACAAAATTGTAGGATACTTACACATCCGCCCTATTTTTTGTGATATTCCTTACATAAATAGTTGTGGAAAAATCGGTGATATTCGCACCCCTCCTATACAAACCACTAGCAAGTGGCATAAATAAATTGAATATCACTAAGGAATGTTTTTCTCGCCATATTTTTCCGGCGAGAGACGGAAAGGATTCGAACCCGCCAACACAGGCAGGTTTAGATTGATAACAATTAAAGGACAAGTCGCATCGCTAAGTATGCCTTAGCACACGTGCGTCTAAATTGAACTGGAAGGATGTATCTATGGTAGATAGAGAGCAGGATTCACGAGGTCTATATACTCCTGAATTGGAGCATGACGCTTGTGGTATCGGTTTTGTTGCCCACCTGAAAAACCGTAAGTCTCACCAAGTTGTGACTCAAGCTTTAGACATGCTTGCTCGTATGGAACACCGTGGTGGCCAAGGCTGTGACCCATGTTCTGGTGATGGCGCAGGTATCTTATTACAAAAACCCCATGAGTTTTTACTTGAAGAGACCGTTAAACTTGGCTTAAAACTGCCTTCGTTTGAAAAGTACGGCGTCGGCGTGGTGCTGTTTCCAAGAGATGAGCACAAACGCGCCCAGTGTCGTGATATTTTAGAACGCAACGCCAAGAGACTCGATTTAGAAGTACTGGGTTATCGCGTTTTGCCAACCGATAACTCCATGATTGGCGCAGACCCACTTAGCACTGAGCCTCAATTTGAGCACGTTTTCATCTCCGGTGGCCCAAGTACCACCCCCGCAGAATTAGAGCGTAAATTGTACGTTCTGCGTAATTACACCGTTCGAGTCTGCTTAGAAAGTGTGTCCAACATTGGTGATGATTTTTACATCAACTCCATGTCTTACAAAACCTTGGTGTATAAAGGTCAGCTCACCACAGAGCAAGTACCACAGTACTTCCTTGATCTACAAAATCCGACCATGGTGACTGCGCTGGCGCTGGTGCATTCTCGTTTTTCGACCAATACATTCCCTAAATGGCGCTTAGCTCAGCCTTTCCGTTACATTGCGCACAACGGCGAAATCAACACAGTTCGCGGCAATTTAAACTGGATGAAAGCGCGCGAAGCGATCCTCGAATCAGATTTGTTTACACAAGCTGAAATCGACATGCTGCTGCCAATTTGCCAAGAAGGCAGTTCAGATTCCGCCAACTTCGATATGGCATTAGAGTTATTGGTTCTGTCTGGCCGCAGCCTGCCACACGCCCTGATGATGATGATCCCTGAAGCGTGGCAAGAAAATAAAAATATGGATCCAACCCGCCGCGCATTTTACCAATACCATGCTAATGTCATGGAACCGTGGGATGGCCCAGCATCAGTATGTTTTACTGATGGTGTACAAGTTGGCGCAACACTGGACCGTAACGGCCTGCGCCCATCACGTTATACCGTGACTAAAGATGATTTTCTGATCATGGCTTCAGAATCTGGCGTGGTTGAAATTGCACCAGAGAACGTGGAATACCGCGGCCGTTTACAGCCCGGACGTATCTTTGTCGCTGATTTAGAGCAAGGACGCATCATTTCTGATGAGGAAGTGAAAGACAGCATTGCGAATGCGCAGCCCTACGCCAAATGGGTTGAAGAGAACCTCCTCAGCTTGAAAAAACTGCCTGAAGCGAGCAACCAGTACAGCCAACCTGCTCCTGAGCGTCTAATGTCCCGCCAACAATCGTTTGGCGTCAGCTCAGAAGAGGTGAATGAAATCATTCTTCCTTTGGCAAAAACCGGTTATGAACCGCTTTCGGCTATGGGTGCAGACTGGCCTCTAGCAGTGCTTTCGCATCAATCACAGCATCTCTCCAACTACTTTAAGCAACTGTTTGCTCAGGTCACCAACCCACCGATCGACCCGATCCGTGAAAGAATGGTGATGTCGCTCAATACTTACCTCGGTAAAGATCAGAACTTACTGACAGAGACCCCCCTGCACTGCTTAAAAGTCGAATTGGAATCTCCGGTTCTTTCCAACTCTGAGCTTGAGAAACTGCGCGCTATTGATAACGAACATCTGCAAGCGAAAACCTTAGATATCGTATTTCAAGCCAGTGAAGATCAAGGCAAATTGGAACGCGCGCTGAAACGCATTTGCCAATATGCAGAAGATGCGGTTATCGATGGTTACTCGATTATTTTATTGACTGACCGCGCGGTAAACTCAAACCATGCGGCGATCCCTGCAATGCTCGCTGTCGGTGCGGTTCATCACCACCTGATCCGTAAAGGCTTACGAGCTAAATGTGACATAGTGGTAGAAACCGGCGATGCGCGTGAAACGCACCACTTTGCGACATTGATTGGCTATGGCGCAAATGCGGTTAACCCGTATTTAGTCATTGAAACCATTATCGATTTACAACGAGTCAAAAAACTCGACCCGACCATTGCAGCGAAAGATCTGTTTGACAATTACCGCAAAGGCATCAATGGCGGGCTGCTGAAGATCTTCTCCAAAATGGGCATCTCCACATTGCAGTCTTACCACGGTGCGCAAATTTTTGAAGCGTTGGGCATCAGCAAATCAGTGGTAGATAAGTACTTTACTGGCACTGTATCGCGCATCCAAGGTTTGACCATTGATGACATCGCAAAAGAGGTGTTAGTTCGCCATCGCGTGGGCTACCCGACTCGCGAAGTTCCAGTGCAAGTGTTGGATGTGGGCGGCGTTTATCAGTGGAAACAGCGTGGCGAAAAACACCTGTTTAACCCAGAGACGATTTCGTTGCTGCAACAATCAACACGCAACAAAGATTATGTGCAGTTCAAGCAATACGCGAAAGCGGTAGATGACCAAGGCGACAACGCTGCCACGCTGCGTAGCCAGCTTGATTTTGTTAAAAATCCAGCCGGTTCGATTCCCATTGAGGAAGTGGAACCGATTGAACGTATTTTAAAACGCTTCGCAACCGGTGCCATGTCGTTTGGTTCAATCTCCTACGAAGCGCACTCAACGTTAGCCGTGGCGATGAACCGTATTGGCGCGAAATCCAACTCGGGTGAAGGCGGTGAAGATCCAGCACGCTTTGAACGCAAAGAAAATGGCGATTGGGAACGCTCTGCAATTAAACAGGTCGCTTCTGGTCGTTTTGGCGTGACCTCTTACTACCTCACCAATGCCGATGAACTACAGATCAAAATGGCTCAAGGCGCGAAACCTGGTGAAGGTGGGCAACTGCCGGGTGATAAAGTCGATGATTGGATCGGCGCGACACGCCACTCGACTCCGGGAGTCGGTCTTATTTCACCACCACCGCATCACGATATCTATTCGATCGAAGATTTGGCGCAACTGATCTTTGATTTGAAAAACGCGAACCGTACCGGCCGCGTCAACGTGAAATTAGTTTCCGAAGCCGGGGTTGGTACTATCGCCTCCGGTGTGGCTAAAGCCAAAGCGGATGTGGTATTAATTGCCGGCTATGATGGCGGCACGGGTGCATCACCGATGTCTTCGATTCGTCACACAGGCTTGCCTTGGGAGCTCGGCCTTGCTGAAACGCACCAAACCTTGCTTAAAAATGGCCTGCGTAATCGCATTGTCGTGCAAAGTGACGGTCAGATGAAAACACCACGTGACCTTGCAATGGCGACATTGTTAGGCGCGGAAGAGTGGGGAATTGCCACCGCTGCGCTAGTGGTTGAAGGGTGTATCATGATGCGTAAGTGTCATAAAAACACCTGCCCAGTAGGGATTGCGACACAAAACAAAACCTTGCGTGAGCGCTTTGATGGCCGCGTAGACGATGTCGTCACCTTCTTCCAATACATGGCGCAAGGCTTACGTGAAATCATGGCTGAACTGGGTTTCCGTACTATCGATGAAATGGTTGGCCAATCGCATAAACTGAAAGTGCGTGACAACATCAACCACTGGAAATACAAAAACCTCGATTTGTCACCAGTGTTGTACATTCAAGAGCCTCGTGCAGAAGATGGTGTTTATTGCCAAACCAAACAAAATCATCATCTAGAAAACGTGCTAGATCGTCAGCTAATTCAAGTAGCCAACCCCGCGCTTGAGAAAGGCGAAGCGGTTCACGCAGTCTTCCCTATCGTCAACACTGACCGTAGCACGGGTACTATGCTGTCGAACGAAATATCGAAGGTATACAAAGACCAAGGTCTACCTCAGCCAATGAAAGTTAAATTCAACGGCTCTGCAGGCCAATCATTCGGTGCATTCCTTGCTAAAGGGGTGACGTTTGAAGTGGAAGGTGATGCCAACGATTATTGGGGCAAAGGCTTATCTGGCGGTACGTTAGTGCTCTACCCTGACACGCGCTCAACCATCATTGCGCAAGATAACATCGTGGTGGGTAACGTCTGTTTCTATGGCGCAACTTCTGGTGAATCCTATATTCGCGGCCTTGCTGGAGAACGTTTCTGCGTGCGTAACTCAGGAGCTAAAGTGGTCGTAGAAGGTATCGGCGATCACGGCTGTGAATACATGACAGGTGGAGTCGCAGTGATCCTCGGTTCGACAGGACGTAACTTTGCGGCTGGTATGAGCGGCGGTGTAGCCTACGTGTGGAATCGACATGGAGACTTCGAAACTAAGCTTAACGCTGAATTGGTTGATCTCGACCCACTACAACAAGAAGATACCGATCTGCTACGTGAGATGCTCAACAAGCATGTTCAGTTCACAGGAAGTGAAGTGGCTCAGTTATTCCTTGATAATTTTGAAGCAAACCTCACCCAAATGGTGAAAGTGATGCCGCGTGACTACAAAGCGGTTCTTCAAAAACGCAAGGCTGCAGCTGCGCAAGTACAAACGGAAGAAGTGGAGGCCGTATAAATGGGTAAGCCTACTGGATTTTTAGAACATGGCCGCGAGCTGCCAAAAAAGCTCGATCCAACGGTTCGCATTCAAAACAACCAAGAGTTTGTCCTCAACGAAGAGTTTGGTAGCAAAATTAATACTCAAGCGTCTCGTTGCATGGACTGCGGAGTACCGTTTTGCCATAACGGTTGCCCTATCGGTAACATTATTCCTGAATTTAACGATGCCGTTTATCGTGATAGCTGGGAAGAAGCTTGGAAGATCTTAAGCTCAACCAATAACTTCCCCGAGTTTACGGGTCGCGTGTGCCCTGCACCTTGCGAAAGTTCGTGCGTACTCGGGATCAACCAAGATCCCATCACCATCTGTAATATCGAAAAAACCATCGTAGAAACGGCTTATCGCGAAGGCTATGCCAAAGCGAAAAAGCCGCGTTCTCGTACTGGAAAAACCATCGCTATCATTGGATCTGGCCCGGCAGGTTTGGCCGCAGCTGAGCAGTTGAACAGCGCGGGTCACTCAGTTACTGTGTTTGAACGTGATGAAAAAGTCGGCGGCCTGCTGCGTTTTGGCATTCCGGATTTCAAACTGGGTATGGACGTTATTGATCGCAAAATCAATTTGATGGCAGAAGCGGGCGTCAAGTTTGAAGTAAACGCACATATCGGTGTTGATATCAACGCACAACAACTGCGCCAAGAGTTTGATGTCATCTTGCTTACTGGTGGCTCTACCGTGCCTCGTAACCTGCCGATTCCGGGGCGCGAGTTAAAAGGGGTTCATTTTGCGATGGAGTTTCTGGCACAAAATAACCGCCGCGCGAATAACATGGATCTTAAAACTGACGAGATCCACGCTAAGGGCAAACATGTGGTGGTGATTGGTGGTGGTGATACTGGTTCTGACTGTGTCGGAACCTCAAACCGACACGGCGCCGCAAGCATAACGCAAGTTGAAATCATGCCGATCCCAGCCAATAAGCGCCCAGCCAATATGCCTTGGCCGCAATATCCAATGATTTTGCGCACCTCAACCTCCCACGAAGAGGGCTGCGAACGTCATTGGAATATTCTAACCAAAGAGTTCCTCGGCAACGAGCAAGGTCAAGTCACGGGGCTACGTGTTGCTGATATCGTTTGGCAAGATGCAAAACCGGGTGAGCGCCCGAACTTTGATGAAGTCGCGGGCAGTGAACGTATTATTGCGTGTGATATGGCTTTCCTTGCTATGGGCTTTTTACATCCAGAACCACATGGTGTACTTGCTCAACTTGATATCAAGTTGGATGAGCGTGGCAACGTCGCGACACAAGGTTTTGCGACCAGCCAAAAAGGTGTTTTCGCTGCAGGTGATATGCGTACAGGACAATCGTTGGTCGTACGTTGTATCAATGAAGGGCGCGAGTGCGCACGCGAGATCGACGCTTATTTAATGGGCAATACCAACTTAGAAGCGAAAGCCGACTCATTGATGCTTTCAGCCTAGTGCCTCGCGCTCTTTTCGCTGGTTCAAGGTGATCCAGAGCGCTAAGCTGCGATGATTCCTTCCAACGTTCTACTTTTTGGCCAGCATTTAATGCTGGCCTTTTTTATGGCTAATTCTTATTCCATGAGATTACCCACGTTAACAAACTGTAACAACAAAAATTCTATCTCATTGAATATATTATATTAATCTAGATGATTAGGTGGTAAATCCCATTGCAACATGATTTTTCACCAACAACTTGACCTTTTGCACCATAAGCTATAGGTTGTGAAGTCAGTGAAAATTAAAATAATCATTTTTGTTAAAATTTAAATTGAGAATGAACGCATAATTACCCACTTAAAACAACAAAAATAGAATAGTTAGTCATTTACTGTCTGGATGACAGAGAAGCAAAGGGAGAATTGCAATGGCTCTATATGATCCAAGTTTAGAGAAAGACAACTGTGGATTTGGTTTGATCGCCCACATGGAAGGCCAAACCAGCCATAAATTAGTCAGAACCGCGATTTCAGCATTAGATCGCATGACCCACCGTGGCGGCATCGCAGCCGATGGTAAAACCGGTGATGGCTGTGGTCTATTACTACAAAAACCAGATAGTTACCTACGACTCATCGCTGAAGAAAAAGGTTGGAAGCTCGCCAAACAGTATGCGATTGGTATGATTTTCTTCAGCCAAGATCCGGTCAAAGCGCAATCAGCGCGCGATATTATCAACAAAGAACTGGCGCAAGAAACACTCACAGTGACAGGTTGGCGAACCGTACCAACGAACCAAGCTGTACTTGGCCCTATTGCTGCCGAATCCGTGCCTGATATTCAACAAGTCTTTGTTAGTGCTCCCGCTGGTTGGCGTGAACGAGACATTGAACGACGCCTTTACATTGCTCGCCGTCGCATTGAAAAACAGATCACCGAAGATCGTGATTTCTATATTTGCTCACTATCGACTCAAGTCATTGTTTACAAAGGCTTGTGCATGCCTGCAGACCTACCGCGCTTTTATCTTGACCTAGCTGATCTACGGATGGAATCAGCCATTTGCTTGTTCCACCAGCGCTTTTCAACCAATACTCAGCCACGTTGGCCATTGGCACAGCCGTTCCGCTACTTAGCGCATAATGGTGAAATCAATACTATCGAAGGGAACCGTCAATGGGCGCGAGCACGGGCTTACAAATTTGCCTCTCCCCTACTACCGGATCTGCAAACCGCCGCGCCATTTGTCAATGAAACAGGTTCCGATTCATCAAGCTTAGACAACATGCTCGATCTGTTTTTAGCAGGGGGAATGGATATTTTCCGTGCCATGCGTATGTTAGTGCCGCCGGCGTGGCAAAATCACCCTGATATGGACCCAGACCTTCGTGCCTTTTACGACTTTAACTCAAAACACATGGAGCCATGGGATGGCCCAGCTGGCATTGTGTTATCGGATGGCCGTTATGCTGCTTGTAACCTTGATCGTAATGGCCTTCGCCCTGCGCGTTATGTGATCACCAAAGATAAACTCATCACCCTCGCCTCTGAAGTCGGAATTTGGGATTACGCGCCCGATGAAGTGGCTGAAAAAGGCCGCGTTGGACCCGGTGAACTGCTGGTGATCGACACCCGCCATGGGAAGTTGTGGCAATCTAGTGAAATTGATAACGATCTCAAAAGCCGCCACCCTTATGGCGAGTGGATGAAAAATAACGTCCACCGATTAACGCCATTTTCTGAACTCAGTGACGACTTGGTGGGCGAGCGCAGCTTTGACAATGACGAGCTAAAAACCTATCAAAAACAGTTTGCAATGAGCAACGAAGAGATTGATCAAGTACTGCGCGTACTGGGAGATGTAGGCCAAGAAGCGGTGGGATCAATGGGTGATGATACGCCGATGGCGGTGCTCTCTTCGAAAGAGCGCTTGGTTACCGATTATTTCCGCCAAAAATTTGCCCAAGTTACGAACCCGCCTATCGATCCACTACGTGAAAAGCACGTGATGTCACTGGCCACCAGCATCGGCCAAGAGATGAACGTGTTCTGTGAAACCGATGGTCACGCTTATCGTGTTACTTTTGATTCACCTATCTTGCTCTATTCCGACATGCAACAGCTATTGGAGCTCAGCGACAAACACTATCGCAATACCATTTTAGACATCAATTACGATCCACAGCATAAGGATCTCAAGCAAGCTTTGCTCGAACTTTGCCAACAAGCAGAGGAGGCTGTACGCCAAGGATCGGTATTGATCGTACTATCTGACCGCGCTTTGCATAAGGATAAACTGCCGATCCCAGCGGCAATGGCCGTGGGCGCAGTACACACTCGCTTAGTCGAAGCCAATTTACGCTGCGATGCAAACATCATTATCGAAACCGCCACCGCACGTGACCCTCATCAATTTGCAGTCTTAATCGGCTTTGGCGCAACCGCCGTCTACCCTTACTTGGCCTACGAAACGCTCGGCAAAATGATTGATGATGGCACGTTGGAAAAAAGCTATCGCGAGGTGATGCAAAACTACCGTTACGGTATCGACAAAGGTTTATTGAAAATCATGTCGAAAATGGGCATTTCAACCGTTGCCTCTTATCGCTGCTCGCAGCTGTTTGAAGCGGTTGGCCTACATAGCGACGTAGTTCAGTTGTGTTTTAAAGGCGTCACCACGCGTATTCAAGGTGCTAACTTCGAAGACTTCCAACAAGATCTATTTAATTTAGCGCGCAAAGCGTGGACCAAACGTAAAACGCTCGAACAAGGTGGCTTATTAAAATACGTGCATGGTGGTGAATACCATGCCTATAACCCAGATGTGGTTGGTACCTTACAAGCCGCAGTTAAATCAGGTGAAAGCGCCGATTACCAAAGCTTTGCCCAGCAGGTCAACGCACGCCCCGTCGCGATGCTACGCGATTTACTGCGCTTAAAAAAATCAGCGACACCGCTACCACTGGAAAAAATTGAACCCAGTACGGAGCTATTTAAACGTTTTGATTCTGCGGCGATGTCGATTGGCGCCTTAAGCCCAGAAGCCCATGAAGCGTTAGCGACCGCAATGAACCGCTTAGGTGGCTACTCCAACTCTGGTGAAGGTGGAGAAGATCCACGCCGTTTTGGCACTGAACGTAACTCCCGTATTAAGCAGGTCGCATCAGGGCGTTTTGGCGTGACTCCGCATTACCTCACCAATGCTGACGTACTGCAAATTAAAGTGGCGCAAGGAGCAAAGCCGGGTGAAGGTGGCCAACTTCCCGGCCATAAAGTGACCGCGGAAATTGCCAAGTTGCGCTACTCAGTGCAAGGCGTGACCTTAATTTCACCACCACCACACCATGATATTTATTCAATTGAAGATTTAGCCCAGCTGATTTTCGATCTCAAACAAGTTAACCCAAAAGCGCTGATATCGGTCAAATTGGTTTCAGAGCCGGGCGTTGGCACCATTGCCACTGGCGTTGCCAAAGCCTACGCCGACCTTATCACCATTTCCGGCTATGACGGCGGTACAGCGGCTAGTCCACTCACCTCGGTAAAATACGCGGGTAGCCCTTGGGAACTCGGCCTTGCTGAAACCCAACAAGCGTTAGTCGCAAACGGCCTGCGCCACAAAATTCGACTTCAAGTTGACGGTGGTCTAAAAACAGGACTAGACGTGATTAAAGGCGCGATTTTAGGTGCCGAAAGCTTCGGTTTTGGCACAGCTCCTATGGTCGCGATGGGCTGTAAATTCTTACGGATTTGCCACCTTAATAACTGTGCGACGGGCGTAGCAACGCAAGATGAAACGCTGCGTAAAGAGTATTTCAAAGGCTTACCTGAGATGGTGATGAACTATTTCATCGGTCTTGCCGACGAGGTCCGTGGTTACTTGGCACAGTTGGGCGTTGAAAAGCTCACCGATCTGATTGGCCGCACCGATTTACTAGAAGTACTTGAAGGGATGACCGCTAAGCAAAGCAAATTGGACTTATCCGGTTTATTGGAAGCGCCAGTATCGGCTCAGGGTCATCCGCTTTACTGGACTCAACCCAATACACCGTTTGATAAAGGACAACTTAACCAACAATTTGTCGATGACGCTTTAGCGGCAGTTGAAGCACAACAATCGATCAGCTTGTATTACAACGTACAAAATACTGATCGCTCGCTCGGTGCTCGCCTATCTGGTGAAATCGCCAAACGTTATGGTAACCAAGGCGTGGCCGCCTCGCCGATTAAAATTTATCTCGATGGCACAGCAGGTCAGTCATTTGGTGTATGGAACGCAGGTGGTGTTGAGCTTTACCTTACTGGTGATGCCAATGACTATGTTGGTAAAGGGATGGCAGGCGGAAAGCTGGTCATCAAACCCCACCTTGGCACCGCTTTTAACTGCAACGACGCTACGATCATCGGCAACACCTGTTTATATGGCGCAACGGGCGGCAAGCTGTTTGCGGCTGGCAAAGCGGGAGAGCGTTTTGGTGTGCGTAACTCTGGCACTATCACGGTTATCGAAGGCGCTGGTGATAACGCTTGCGAATACATGACCGGCGGAATCGTCGCCATTTTGGGCGCAACAGGCGTTAACTTTGGCGCGGGTATGACGGGCGGCTTTGCTTACGTGATGGATGAAAACGGTGATTTCCAAGGTCGAGTCAACAGTGAATCAGTAGAGGCTATTTCATTGCAAGATCTCTACATTCACCAAGAACATTTACGTGGTTTAATTGCCGAGCATTTGGAAGAGACGGGGTCGGTGCATGCTGAACAGATCTTAGCGAACTTTGATGAATGGATTCCAAAGTTCTATCTCATCAAACCCCAAGCGGCGGATCTGCAAACCCTACTCGGCCATCAAAGCCGCAGTGCCGCCGAACTTCGCGTTCAAGCGCAATAATTGGAAGGAGCCAGATGAATGAGCCAGAACGTATACCAATTTATTGATGTGAATCGAGTTGATCCGGCAAAAAAGCCGCTCACTATTCGCAAAATCGAGTTCGTCGAAATTTACGAACCCTTTACTAAACAGCAAGCGACTGCTCAAGCGGATCGCTGCTTAGATTGCGGCAACCCTTACTGCGAATGGAAATGCCCAGTACACAACTACATTCCGCAATGGCTAAAACTGGCCAACGAAGGGCGCATTATTGAAGCCGCTGAACTCTCGCACCAAACCAACAGCTTGCCCGAAGTGTGTGGGCGAGTCTGCCCACAAGATCGCCTCTGTGAAGGTTCTTGTACCCTAAACAATGACTTTGGTGCGGTCACCATAGGTAACATCGAAAAATACATTAACGACAAAGCGTTTGAGATGGGCTGGAAACCAGACATGTCACACGTGGAGTGGACGGATAAGAAAGTAGCGATCATTGGTGCAGGCCCAGCAGGCCTAGCCGCAGCCGATATTTTAGTGCGCAACGGGGTGAAGCCTGTGGTGTTTGATCGCTATCCTGAAATTGGTGGTTTGCTAACCTTTGGTATTCCCTCTTTCAAACTTGAAAAAGGCGTAATGGAAAACCGCCGCCGCATTTTCAGTGAGATGGGCGTCGAATTTCAGCTCAACATCGAAGTAGGTAAAGACATCACACTGCAGACGCTGCTTAATGAATATGATGCGGTTTTTCTCGGTGTAGGGACTTACCAAAACATGCGCGCAGGGCTAGAAAATGAAGAGGCAAACGGTGTTTACGATGCTCTACCCTTCTTAGTATCAAATACTTATAAAGTGATGGGTTTGGAATCGCCCCAACCATTTATTGATATGGCGGGCAAAAAAGTCGTGGTACTTGGAGGCGGAGACACTGCGATGGATTGCGTGCGTACTTCCATTCGCCAGCATGCCGCCAAAGTGATTTGTGCCTACCGACGCGATGAAGAGAACATGCCGGGTTCACGCCGAGAAGTGAAAAATGCCAAAGAAGAAGGCGTAGAATTTATGTTCAACCTGCAACCGCTCGCCATTGAGGTCAATGAACAAGGCCAAGTGAGTGGCGTTAAAGTGGTGCAAACCGCTTTAGGGGAGCCTGACACTGCTGGGCGTCGCAAGCCCGAGCCAGTTGCGGGCAGCGAACATGTGTTGGCAGCCGACGCCGTCATTATGGCGTTTGGTTTTCAGCCACATGCCATGCCATGGCTTGAGCCATTCGGCGTTGAACTTGATCAATGGGGACGCATTAAGGCCGCGTCGCAGCAATCGTTCCAGTACCAAACCAGTAATGAAAAAATTTTTGCTGGTGGGGATGCCGTGCGCGGCTCCGATCTGGTCGTCACGGCCATTGACGAAGGGCGCAAAGCCGCAGAAGGAATACTTGACTACTTAGGCCTTTAAGCCTTAACTGCTTAATATCCTTGAAGGATTCATGGTAACGTGAATCCTTTTTTCTTAGGCCATTTTCCTTCAACCATCGACACTGCAGCTTGCTTGTATTTTGGCGATTGGTAATGAGGATTCATTTGATAAGGACTATCATGCGCGTAGTACTAAGTTTACTGATGTTTGCCACACTAACCGCTTGCAGCCAAGGAGTGACAACTATGACCGATCGCACTGCGACCCCTTGCGGAAATAAACCGAATTGCGTTTCAACTCAAGATGAGCGTAACGCGTTCTCGCTCTCTCCCTTTATCCTCAAAACAGGCGTCTCTTTAGATAAAATTGAAGCGGTTGCGCTTTCTATTCCTCGCTCGAAAACGGCGGTGAAAGAGGACAATTATCTCCGCATTGAATGCACCAGTCGTATTTGGCGATTTGTGGATGATCTTGAACTTAAGATAGAGAATGGGCGTTTAATCGTACGATCTGAATCGCGCATTGGTTATTCAGATATGGGCGTCAATCGTAAGCGAGCAGAAACACTGCGAGAAAACCTCACCAAAGCAGGCTTGATTGAATAATTGCTCAATATCGCACTGGCGGAAAGTTTCGTGCTAAACTTCGGCCAATTTTGCTATACCCAAACAACTTGGAGTTGCAGGTAGGCGGCAAGTGAGTGAGTCCCCATGAGCGTAGGCAAACTATGTGATTGGGGTGAGCGAACGTAGCCAAACACCACTGCGGCTTCAAGTAGGAAGGGGATATTCACCAGATATTTACTATTAACCGAATATTTACTACTAACCGAATAAGAGAAACCTCATGAAAATCGGCATTATTGGCGCGATGGAGCAAGAAGTCGCGATATTAAAAAACGCAATCGACAATGTTCAAGAAGTCAGCAAAGCGGGCTGCACCTATTTTTCAGGTCAAATCCATGGGGTGGATGTGGTGCTGCTACAATCTGGCATTGGTAAAGTCGCTGCAGCCATTGGCACCACTCTTTTACTTAATGAATACCAACCAGATGTAGTGATTAACACCGGTTCTGCAGGTGGTTTTGATTCAAGCTTAACCATGGGTGATGTAGTCATTTCAAGCGAAGTTCGTCACCATGATGCCGATGTAACAGCATTTGGCTATGAAATGGGGCAAATGGCAGGTCAACCAGCCGCTTTCAAAGCGGATGATGCATTGATCCGCGTTGCAGAACAAGCACTCACACACATCAAAGATAAGCACGCGGTACGCGGCCTGATTTGTACCGGGGATGCTTTCGTTTGTACCGCTGAGCGTCAAAGCTTTATTCGCCAACACTTCCCAACCGTGATTGCAGTTGAAATGGAAGCTTCAGCAATTGCACAAACTTGCCACCAATTCAAAGTGCCTTTTGTGGTCGTTCGCGCCATTTCAGATGTAGCCGATAAAGCGTCTCCGATGTCCTTTGATGAATTTTTACCGCTTGCCGCACAAAGCTCATCAGAAATGGTGATTAAGATGGTCGAACTGCTTAAGTAAGCAGTGACAGACTCAACATGGACGAGTTAATCACCTACTTGTATGCCAACGGTACGCTCCTCGTTATGTGGGGAGCGGTTGCCTTTCATCTTATTTTACCCATCCCACGTAACGCTCATCCCGTCACTTTGTGGCGAAAATTTGCGGAAATATTAGCGGATAAAGTCAATACCAGTAGCAGTTATTCACAAAGCCTACTTTCCGGCACACTGGCTTGGCTATTGATGTGCCTACCCGCATGGGTCACCTTAGTCGCGTTAAAACCTTTGGTATGGCAACCTCAACTATTTGATTTAGCGCTACTATTACTCGCATTTGATTGGCGTAGCCAAGAATTATTAGCCAATCAGCTTATCGGCGCACTCAGCAAAGAAGACAAAAAATACGCTCGCAGCGTGCTTGCCCCTTTTGTGAATCGTGAAACCGATAGCTTGTCAGCGCTGGGGTTAGGTAAGGCGGGGGCTGAAACCGTCATTGTTGGCTATGGGCGCAACGTGATTGCAGTGCTATTTTGGTACGCCTGTCTTGGCGGTATTGGCGCGTTGATGTACCGTCTCATCGCTGAACTCGCCAGAGCTTGGGCGCCTTCGCGAGCGGCGTTTCATCCTTTTGGTATTCCATCGGTACGCTTGCTGGCTGTGCTTGACTTTGTGCCACTGCGCCTATTTAGCCTATTGATTATCATTGGTCGCAACGCATCAAACACCTTCTCAGCCATGTTACAACAAAGCCGCTTATGGCCACTCCCGGGGCCTGCATGGTTGTTAACCGCCGTCGGCAATAAACTATCACTGGCCTTAGGTGGCCCAGCTATCTACGGTGATAAAAAAGCCCTGCGCGTAAAAATAGGCGGACGTATCGCCCCATCAGCCTTCCACCTTGCGCAAATCCAAAAACTGCTAGCTTGGCGTATTTTCGCGTGGATAGCATTAGAGAGCGTGATACTGCTGCTCGTCCATCAAGGATTTTAGATGCGTTTACTGTTTCTCAATATTGTCGTCACGCTGTGCGTAGCTTTTCCAGTTCAAGCGCAAGTTAAACGCATCATTAGCTTAGCCCCTCATGCCACGGAATTGGCCTTTTCGGCTGGCCTTGGTGATAAATTGGTGGCCGTCAGCGAGTACAGTGACTACCCAGCACAAGCACTCAAACTAGAAAAAGTGGCCAATTACCAAGGGTTGAATATAGAACGCATTCTTACCCTAAAACCGGATTTAGTGATTGCTTGGCCTGCAGGTAATCCGGCGAAGGAGCTCGATAAATTAGAGCAGTTAGGACTGACGATTTATACGACAAAAACTCAAAAACTCGATGACATTGCCAATAATATTGAAGCACTTAGCCAATTTGCCGATGATCCGAGTATCGGCCAGCAAGCGGCGCGTGATTTTCGTCAATCACTCATCACTCTGAAACAGAGTTATGGCAGCCAAAGTAAAGTTCGTTATTTCTATCAACTCAGTGAAAAACCGATCATCACACTGGCCAAAGGCAGTTGGCCCAGTGAGGTCTTTGAATTTTGTGGCGGCGAAAATATTTTTGCCAACAGCGCATCCCCCTACCCTCAAGTTGGGATTGAGCAAGTACTGCTGGCTAAACCTGATGTAATTTTCACCTCTGAACATGCGATAAAAAATGGCACGATGTGGCAAAAGTGGCAACAGCAACTACCCGCTGTACAAAACGGGTTTGTGTGGGCACTGACCTCAGATTGGTTAAATCGACCAACGCCCAGAACACTGCAAGCGATAGAAGAAGTGTGTGAGTACTTTTCCGTCGTTCGCCAAAAACGCTAACGCTTGCGTAATAAAATCTCGTACAATTCCTGCCCGAATTTTGTTCCATTAACGACTAAAGAGAACCCAGTAACATGGACTCCATGCTGCTCTATCTTATTGACTTATTTGGTACGGCTATCTTTGCCATTTCTGGCGTATTATTAGCTGGTCGATTAAAAATGGACCCGTTTGGCGTGGTCGTGCTTGCGAGCGTTACTGCAATTGGCGGTGGAACAATTCGTGATATGGCATTGGGTGCGACGCCAGTTTTCTGGATAAAAGACACCACTTACCTTTGGGTCATTTTCATCACTTGTTTACTCACCATGCTGCTGGTTCGCAGGCCTAAACGCGTTGCTTGGTGGATCTTACCCGTTTGTGATGCAATCGGTTTAGCGGTGTTTGTTGGCATTGGTGTTGAAAAGGCGATGAACTATCAAGACTCGGCCATGGTTGCGGTAATCATGGGCGTTATCACGGGCTGTGGCGGCGGTATTATTCGTGATGTACTGGCCCGTGAAATTCCAATGGTGCTACGCAGCGAAGTCTATGCTACAGCTTGTATCATCGGCGGTCTGTTTCATACCACAGCACTAGCGATGGGCTACGATAGCTCAAGCGCCTTTCTGGCCGGAGTCGCCTCAACCTTAATCATTCGACTTGGCGCGATCCGCTGGCACTTATCACTGCCCACTTTTGCACTGAATAAATAAAGCCGATCTCATCAAAACCACAAACAGTAACATGTACAGACGCTATGGGTTATGGTCGCTTTGCGATAAGATGAGCTAATCTATTCCTCATCGTCATTAATTATGTTGCTAGAAGGTATCGAAACTTTGCTGGTGCTGAGCAAAGAAAAAACCATGGGGCGTACGGGCAGCCTACTCTACATTAGCCAGTCCGCCGTTAGTAAGCGGATTGCTAATTTAGAAAAAAGGGTCGGTAAAAAGCTGATTGAGCCTGATGGCCGACAGATTAAATTAACCACAGATGCACAGGCCTTGGTTGAAACTATTGGCCCAAGCTTTAGTGAGTTATGCGGTTTAATTTTCGATCAGCAATCTTTTACGGATGCCACACTGATCAGGATAGACTGCTCAGAAACGTTAGTCGCTGGCTATATTAATACCACCATGGGGCAGTACCTCAAGCACGATAAGTTCATCACCATCACCACGAACCATACGCCGAGGATTGTTCAGCACGTTCAATCAGGCAAAGCGACATTAGGATTTTGCGCAGGCTACTTACCCGTTAATCATGGGCTAATGACGTTTCATCTGGTAGATGAACCCTTTTACATTGTCAGCCAAACACCCTTATTTTCGTTACCTAAACAGCTCGTTACCAATGATTTATCCAACCCAGCGAACGCCTATCAAGTCGATATATTGGCGAAACTCGCCATCACGCCGCAGATGGAAATGGATTCGTATACGGCCGCAGCGCAATTGGCATTAGGAGGCATGACGCCTGCTTTAGTACCACTTTCAGTGATTAAAGCGCTGAACATTGAACCTCGCTATTACTTTGATTTTGATGAACTGCAACCTTTGGTTCGACCTGTTCATCTCTGTCTGCGCAGCAATAGTTATCGCTCGCCAAGGGTCAAAAGATTGATAACAACCATTGCTGATGCTGTTGCCAAAGAAGTTTTACTGCCATCAACATCGACATCACAATAACTAATGGGCGGATCCATTTCTGCCCTTTAGTCACCACTATCTTTGCGCCCATTCTCGCCCCTAAAAAACCACCAACGGCCATCACCAGCCCTATCTTCCAAATCGGCAAGCCAGCAATAACAAAAAAAAGCAGCGCAGCAATGTTTGAAGTGAAGTTGAGAACCTTGGTTCTTGCAGTCGCTTCAATCAACGAAAAATGACCTAACACGACAAAACAGACCGTAAAAATAGACCCTGTGCCCGGACCGAAAAAACCATCATAAAAGCCGATACCAAAACCGACCGTAAAAGCAAAAGCCGTTTCAGACAATGGAGCAGGCCCATTGTGGGTTTTCGTCGCGGGTGCAAGTAGAAAATAGAGTGAAATGCCGATCAGCAACAGCGGGATTAAGCTGGTCAACAAACTGGCATCCATATGCTGCACAAGTTCAGCCCCACACGCAGCGCCGATAAAAGTACAAGCTATCGCCAACTTCATCTCTTTTAGGTTCACAATGCCATTGCGTACAAAATACCAAGTGGCGGAGAAACTGCCAAATGAGCTTTGCAGCTTATTGGTAGCCAGCGCTTGAGTCGGTGGCACGCCTACTGCCAGCAAAGCCGGCAAAGTAAGCAAACCGCCACCGCCAGCCATCGCATCAATGAACCCTGCAATCCCTGCAACCAAAAACAACAGGCCTAATACTTCCAGTGAAAGTTCCATTTCTTATCAACGCATTGAACAATAAAAACCAACAATAGCACCACTTAAAAGGTGAAAAAAGCGAAAGCCAAGACAACAACCCATTCCCATTTTTCATCAATTAAAAAGCTATCCTCTAAGCCAAATCTCTTCTTCATTGGTAAAACGATTCAATTCGGCCGAAAAAAAGCCCGCTTAATTCAGCGGGCAATGAGGTTGTCATGTAGGTCTTAGACCTACTGATTTATTATTTTTTAACGCTTATGCTAAGTGTGCTTTCACTTGCGCGTGTAACTCTTGCACTGACGTAACTGATGACTTCGCATCGGCCGTATGAGACATACAGGTTGCAAAGGCAGCATTCAGTGTTGTGGTGTAGTTGACTTTTTGTGCTAATGCTCCACGACGAAGAACTTTAGAATCTTCAATCGCTTGACGCCCCTCGGCTGTATTAATGATGTAGGTGTATTCATTATTCTTAATACGGTCAAGAATATGAGGGCGACCTTCATGCACTTTATTCACCAAACGTGGGTTAATACCGGCTTCACCTAAAATTACAGCTGTACCGTGGGTAGCATCAAGCTGATAACCTAATTTCACCAGTTTCGACGCTAAATCAACCACACGCTGTTTATCACCTTCACGTACAGAGAGCAGAGCTCGGCCGCCTTCAGGATAAACATTACCGCAACCTAATTCCGCTTTTGCATAAGCTTCAGCAAACGTTGCACCCACACCCATCACTTCACCCGTTGAACGCATTTCAGGGCCAAGCAGTGGGTCAACACCAGGGAATTTATTAAATGGCAGAACCACTTCTTTCACTGAGTAGTAAGGAGGAATGATCTCTTTAGTAAAGCCTTGTGACTCTAGAGACTGCCCTGCCATCACGCGCGCGGCAATTTTGGCAAGCGGTGCGCCCGTTGCTTTTGACACAAACGGTACAGTACGAGCGGCACGAGGGTTAACTTCAATCAGGTAAACTTGATTATCTTTAACCGCAAACTGCGTGTTCATCAAACCACGAACGCCTAATTCAAACGCCAGCTTCTCAACTTGTTCACGCATCACATCTTGGATTTCTTGGCTTAACGTGTAAGCCGGTAGAGAGCAAGCTGAGTCACCAGAGTGAACACCCGCTTGTTCGATGTGCTCCATGATGCCGCCAATGACGACACGCTCACCATCACAAATCGCATCGATATCGACTTCAATCGCATCATCAAGGAAGCGATCAAGCAGTACTGGGGATTCGTTAGACACACTGACCGCTTCGTTAAAGTAACGACGCAGATCTTGTTCGTCATAGACGATTTCCATCGCGCGGCCACCAAGAACGTAAGACGGGCGTACCACCAGCGGGAAGCCGATGTCTTTCGATTTTTCAATCGCCTGTTCCATTGTGGTCACTGTTGCGTTTTCTGGCTGCAGCAGACCTAAACGATCAACCGCTTGCTGGAAACGCTCACGATCTTCGGCGCGGTCAATCGCATCTGGGCTAGTACCAATGATAGGCACTCCAGCGGCTTC
>NZ_CAWNTB010000146.1:0-32352 GCF_963877065.1 Vibrio sp. V01_P9A10T6 | reverse complement strand
ATCTTTTTGTTTGGATAAAAAAAACTGATATTTTATCAATCTTGTTGCCAATCGATAAATGCTTAGCAGATAGTAGCCTCCACCCAGTTGTGTCTGGGTAAATATAATAAATGGCAGGTTATCTATTCTAAAAAATTACTTTTACGGTATTGACGATAACAACAAGAGGCGTCCCAAAAATGTTAGATAAAAAAGATGCAATGAGCGCTATTGCTAGTTACCGCATGGAAAGCACATTACGTGGTGTAGATTTAAACCTGCTGACGGTTTTTGATGCAGTAATGCAAGAGCAAAATATTACCCGTGCCGCTCATAATTTGGGTATGTCTCAGCCAGCAGTCAGCAATGCTGTAGCGCGTTTGAAGGTAATGTTTAATGATGAACTGTTTATGCGACAAGGGCGAGGTATTCAACCTACTCAACGCGCACGTCAACTGTTCGGCCCGATGCGTCAAGCACTGCAATTAATCCGTAATGAACTGCCAAGTTCGGTGTTTTCTCCTGAAACATCAACCCGCTTATTTAAATTAGCGATTTGCAGTCCTTGTGATATACGTTTCGCGCCGAAAATTATGTCATCAGTTCATGAACAAGCGCCTTTGGTCCAACTTCATCTTGATGCGGAATTTAACCGTTTGTTAGCCGAGCGTATGCGTTACCAAGAGATCGATTTTGTGATTGATTACGCGCGTTTTGATGAGCAAGGTTTCTCCAGTACGGAAATTTTCCAAGATGAATTAGTGGTGGTGGCATCTAAGTCTCATCCTCGCATCAATGGCTCTGTTAACGCTGAGAGCCTAACAGCTGAAAAGCATGCGAAGTTATCTCGCATCCATGGGCAGCGTAGCTTTTCTGAGCAAGCATACCGCGAATTAGACTGTATTCCTTATTATGAAGGGACCAGTTTGAGCAACGTGCTTTATGTGGTCGGACAATCTGAGTTGGTGACGATTGCACCTCGTTGGATGGTTGAGAATGCGGCTAACCGAGATCAGTTACAAATCCTCGATTTCCCATTTGCAAATGGTCAAATCAGTGGTTATCTCAGTTGGCATGAGTCTAGTGAAAAAGACAAAGGCCATATTTGGCTGCGTGATCAGTTAATGATGATTTGCGGCGAAGTTGTTGCATTAAACTAACGTTTACCCGTTAATTTGTACTGTGATCTAAACTTAGCGATACACCTTTTTAGCCTTGAATTGGTTATATCCATTCAGGGCTTTTTTGTCTGTAGAATTAATTGATAACTTTGACATCCGTCAGTTGCCTTTTTTGCTTCTAAATGTACACTTGTGCGCTCAAAAAGCTTACATGTGTAAGCTACAGGTAAAAAAGATGCCCAATTTAAATTTCCATATCGTAAAAAGAATTCGTGAACAGATTGTCAAAGGTGGCGAGTGCATTGCTCTAAAACACAAAATAGAGAAAGAGTGGCATGGGATCAGCTGGAAGCAATTTGGTCAACGTATCGATGCGATGTCACTTGCACTTTTAACGCAAGGTATAAAAATCCAAGATAAAGTCGGGATTTTTTCGAATAATATGCCGCAGTGGACAATAGCTGACTTGGCTACTTTGCAGTTAAGAGCCGTTACAGTACCTATTTATCCAACCAATACGCCAGCGCAGGCTAGTTACATTATTCAAGATGCTGATGTCAAAGTGCTCTTGGTCGGTGAACAGGCACAATACGATGCGGCACTGGATTTTTTTGATGAGTGCGAACAGCTTGAATTAATTGTCGCCATGAGTGATGGCATTGATCTAAAAAGTTTTCAACATGGCATCCATTGGCAGACTTTTATTGAACAAAATACAGATGGTCAGCAAGCGGAATTAGAGTCTCGCCTTGAACAGGCGAATATGGATGATCTGCTGACGCTCATCTATACCTCAGGCACCACAGGTCAACCTAAAGGCGTGATGCTTGATTACCGTAATATTGGCGCTCAGCTTGAAGGGCATGATGAGCGGTTAAACATCTCTAAGGATGATGTGTCACTCTGTTTTTTACCACTGTCACACGTGTTTGAACGGGCGTGGAGCTTTTACATTCTTTACAGTGGTGCAACTAACTGTTATTTACAGGATACGATGCAAGTACGTGATGCATTGAGTGAACTAAAGCCAACGGTGATGTGCGCGGTTCCTCGCTTCTACGAGAAAATTTTCTCCGCTATTCACGAAAAAGTCTCGAAAGCGCCGTTGCATCGAAAAGTGCTATTTACTTGGGCGGTCAATATGGGGGCTAAGATGGCTCTTTGTCATCAAGAAAAGCGCCAACCATCCTTCATGCTGAAAAAGAGTTACGCGTTAGCGGATAAAATCGTGTTGTCTAAATTGCGTGCATTGCTTGGTGGGCGGATTAATTTCATGCCTTGCGGTGGCGCGAAATTAGATGAAACCATCGGCCGATTTTTCCATGCCATTGGCATTAACGTGAAGTTGGGCTATGGCATGACGGAAACCACAGCAACGGTTTCTTGTTGGGATGATCGGTGTTTTAATCCTGATTCAATAGGAATGTCGATGCCAGGAGCTCAGGTCAAAATCGGTGACAACAATGAAATTCTTGTTCGCGGACCAATGGTTATGCGCGGCTACTATAAAATGGCAGAAGAAACGGCGTTAGCATTCGATGAACAAGGTTTTCTCAAAACAGGAGATGCTGGGCACATTGATGAGCAAGGTAATGTCTTCATCACTGATAGAATCAAAGAGCTGATGAAAACCTCCGGTGGTAAATACATTGCGCCACAAGTTATTGAGGGAGCGATTGGTAAAGATCACTTTATTGAACAGATTGCGGTGATTGCTGACACACGTAAATTTGTATCGGCTTTAATTGTACCTTGTTATGACAGCTTGGAGGTTTACGCCAAGGAGCTCAACATCAAATATCATGACAGATTAGAGCTTATCAAGAACAACCAAGTGGTTGAGATGCTGGAAAAACGAGTCAATGATTTGCAAAAAGAGCTAGCCAAATTTGAGCAGGTGAAAAAGTTTAAATTATTACCTAAAGCTTTTTCAATGGACAAAGGTGAGCTGACGCCGACTCAGAAACTGCGTAGAAAAGTCATTAGTGATCGTTACCAAGATGAAATCGAGGAAATGTACAAAGAAAAGACTAAAGGTGAGTAAAATTATCTTAAGATAGTTTTTTCATTGTTTAAAAATCCTCCACTTGCTTTTCAGATAAAGCGTGGGGGATTTTTTATATTACGACGGAAGTTAAACCTCGCTTCCTCATTATGCCACATTGCTGCATGGTAATATTTTTTGCTTTATTTTTGCTAATTACTCATGGATTGAGCTGTTTTTAATGCCGGTTTTACGATAGTTACCTAATAAAATTCCATTTAACCAAACATTTGCCAAAGTGTGCGCTATTTGGCGTTCGACCCGATGATAAGAAAGAGTTACAGTTGTTGCGTTACCTTGTTTTTTGTTATGACAAAAGCAAGACATAGCCGAAAGTGGAAAGTTTTCGAATTAGGCTACAAATAAGCCCTAAACTATGTAAAACCAGGCCCATTGACTGACCATGTGTTGGGTACTGGTAAGGAGAAAAAATGGCAACGCAATCCAATCAACAGATGTTATCTGGCGCAGAGATGGTGGTTCAATCTCTTATCGAAGAAGGTGTAGAGCAAATATTTGGATACCCAGGTGGTTCCGTTCTTGATATTTACGATGCGCTGCACGCAAAAACCGACCAAATTAAACATGTCCTTGTTCGCCACGAGCAAGCGGCCACGCACATGGCAGATGGCTATGCTCGAGCAACCGGAAAAACGGGTGTGGTACTTGTTTGTTCTGGCCCAGGGGCGACGAATACCGTCACAGGGATTGCTACTGCTTACATGGACTCAATTCCAATGATTGTTATTTCAGGCAACGTGCCAAATAACCTCATTGGTAACGATGCGTTTCAAGAATGTGACATCGTTGGGGTTTCTCGTCCGATCGTCAAACACAGTTTTCTTGTAAAAAAAGCTGAAGATATTCCTGAAACCATTAAGAAAGCCTTTTATATTGCCTCAACAGGACGCCCGGGGCCGGTCGTGATCGATCTGCCTAAAGATGTGATGAATCCTCAGATCAAACTCCCTTACACATATCCTGAGTCGATCAAACTGCGCTCATACAACCCAACTACTTCTGGTCATAAAGGGCAAATTAAAAAGGCGCTAAAAGCGTTGTTAGAAGCCAAAAAACCCGTATTGTACATTGGTGGTGGCGCTGTTATTTCAGGCGCAGATCAGCACATTTTACAACTGGCTGAAACGCTCAATTTACCCGTAGTCAGCACGTTAATGGGGCTTGGTGCTTTCCCTGGGACTCATAAAAATGCGTTAGGCATGCTTGGAATGCATGGAATGTATGAAGCCAATATGGCGATGCACAATGCGGATTTGATTTTCGGTATTGGCGTGCGTTTTGATGACCGTACAACCAATAATCTAGAAAAATATTGCCCGAACGCTAAGATCATGCACATTGACATTGATCCTTCGTCGATCTCTAAAAATGTGCCAGTCGATCTGCCGATAGTGGGATCAGCTGAACAAGTACTGGAAACTATGCTGCAATTGCTCTCTGAGCAAGGTGACTGTAATGATTCGCAGGCGCTTGAACTATGGTGGCAAGATATCCAAAGCTGGCGCGACCGCCAATGCTTAGCTTATGAGAAATCCAGCGAACGCATTAAGCCGCAACAAGTAATTGAAACTTTGCATAAACTGACTAATGGAGACGCATATGTGGCCTCCGATGTTGGTCAGCACCAAATGTTCGCCGCACTTTATTATCCATTCAATAAGCCTCGTCGTTGGATCAACTCTGGCGGTTTGGGCACCATGGGGTTTGGTTTACCCGCTGGAATGGGGGTTAAATTTGCCATGCCAGAAGAAGAGGTAGTGATTGTCACTGGGGATGGCAGTATTCAAATGAATATCCAAGAGCTTTCCACCGCGTTGCAATATGATATTCCAGTGAAAATTATTAACTTAAACAACCGTTTTCTTGGCATGGTAAAACAGTGGCAAGATATTATTTACCAAGGACGTCACTCTAATTCTTATATGAGTTCTGTTCCCGATTTTGCAGCAATTGCAGAAGCTTATGGCCACGTTGGCATCCGTATCTCACAGCCTGATGAACTTGAAGCCGGGCTTAAAAAAGCACTCGATATGAAAGATCGATTGGTTTTTGTTGATATTAATGTGGATGAAACGGAGCACGTCTACCCAATGCAAATTAAAGGCGAAGGGATGGACAAAATGTGGTTAAGCAAAACGGAGAGAACATAATATGAGACACATTATTTCAATATTAATGGAAAACCAATCGGGTGCTTTGTCTCGCGTTGTTGGTCTATTTTCTCAACGTGGTTATAACATTGAATCACTAACGGTTTCACCAACCGATGATGCAACATTATCACGCTTAAACATCACTACTAAGACCGATGAAATGCAACTTGAACAAATTCAAAAGCAACTGCATAAGTTGATTGATGTGCTTAAAGTGCAAGAAGTGTCAGAGTGCGAACACATTGAACGTGAGCTGATGATGGTGAAAGTCAAAGCCAGCGGTTTTGCGCGTGCCGAAGTGAAACGTACGGCTGATATTTTCCGTGGGCAGATCGTGGATGTCACTGCGGCTCAATATACTGTGCAGCTTGCCGGAACCAGCGAAAAACTCGATGCCTTTATTCAAGCGTTGTCGGAAGTCACTGAAGTAATCGAAGTCGCGCGAAGTGGCGTGGTAGGTATTGCTCGCGGGGAGCGAGCGCTTAAAGCTTAATTTACCGAGCTCCCTATCGAAATAAGGAAGGCCACATTTTGTGTGGCCTTTTTGTCGTTTGGTGCTTTTACTGGAGAAGTGCTTAGTGAAGAATACGCGCACGAATGGTGCCGCTGATGCTTTTCAGCTTAGTCAGAGCTTCCGCAGAGCGAGCGGTTTCTACGTCAATCACTACATAACCGATATCCGCTGACGTTTGTAAATATTGAGCGGCGATATTGATCCCTTCTTCGGCGAAGATGGTGTTGATTTGTGTCAGAATACCCGGACGGTTTTCGTGAATATGCAGTAAACGCGAACTATCACGGTGAATTGGCAGTGATACTTCAGGGAAGTTCACGCTTGATAAGGTTGAGCCGTTATCTGAATATTTTGCCAACTTACCGGCTACTTCAATACCGATATTTTCTTGTGCTTCTTGAGTTGAGCCACCAATGTGCGGTGTCAATATTACATTATCAAAATGCATCAGTGGGGATTCAAAAGGTTCAGAGTTTGTGGCGGGTTCTTCTGGAAATACATCTATTGCCGCGCCAGCTAGATGGTTTGATGCCAATGCATCGCAGAGTGCGGGAATGTCGACTACCGTTCCGCGTGCTGCGTTGATAAAGATAGAGCCAGGCTTCATGCGTGCAAACTCTTCTTTACCCATCATATTTTTAGTATCTGGAGTTTCAGGCACATGCAGAGAAATGACATCACATTTATTCAGTAGCTCGCTCATGGTATGTATTTGCGTTGCATTACCGAGTGAGAGTTTGTTTTCTATGTCATAGAAATAGACTTGCATACCGAGGTTTTCGGCAATGATACCGAGCTGGGTGCCAATGTGGCCATAGCCAATAATACCTAAGCGTTTACCGCGAGCCTCATAAGAGTTATCAGCACTTTTTTTCCAAATACCACGATGCGCCAATGCATTTTTTTCAGGAATCCCACGCAGTAGTAGCAGTGTTTGGCCTAAAACGAGTTCAGCAACACTGCGAGTATTCGAAAATGGTGCATTAAAGACAGGAATCCCGCGTTTTGCGGCTGCATTCAGGTCAACTTGGTTGGTGCCAATGCAGAAGCAGCCGATAGCAACTAACTTCTCTGCCGCGTTGATTACCGCTTCAGTCAAATTGGTGCGCGAACGAATTCCGATGAAGTGAGCATCTTTCACCGCTTCGAGCAGTTGTTCATCACCCAGAGAACCTTTGTGATACTCAATATTGCTGTAACCGGCAGATTGCAGTACTTCAACCGTTGAAGGGTGTAGCCCTTCGAGGAGTAAGATTTTGATTTTGTCTTTTTCGAGTGAAACTTTGGCCATTATTCTCGTCCTTAAAAATGGGAAGGTGGGCAAACACGGCGCACATAAAGCAAAAGGGCTAATGTAAAGAGGAAGATTAACCATTTTGTTGGAAGACAAACGTTTTCCTTGTGCGTCTTCTGACCAATAAAGTAACAAACTTTTTTTGTTTTGGGTAAGAAAATTACGAAATAAGGCATGATTTTCTAGGGCATAGCGAAGAAAAACGGCACCCATGGGTGCCGTTTGTAATGAAATAACGGAAAGTAGCCTTATTTTGTGACTTACTCTTCGATTTTGGCACCATTTTCCGTGCCAGTGATGACGACATCAGCACCTCGGTGAGCGAATAAACCAACGGTTACTACGCCGACAATCCCATTAATTTTATCTTCTAATGCTTTGGCATCAGTAATTTTTAATCCGTGCACATCCAAGATAACGTTACCGTTATCCGTTATTACGCCATGGCGGTAGGCTGGATCACCACCAAGTTTAACCAGTTGGCGTGCCACATAAGAGCGCGCCATTGGGATCACTTCAACTGGAAGTGGGAATTGACCTAGAACATCGACCGCTTTTGTACCATCAACGATACAAATGAATTTATCCGCAATAGCGGCAACGATTTTTTCTCGAGTGAGCGCAGCGCCGCCGCCTTTGATCATATCTCGCGCTGGGTTGATTTCATCTGCGCCATCAACATAAATATCGAGTTGATCAACATCATTGCAGTCGAACACTTCAATACCTAGGCCTTTTAGCTTCTCTGTTGAGGCGATAGAACTTGAAACCGCACCCTTAATATCATCTTTAATCGAACCCAGCGCATCAATGAAGTGATTCACCGTTGAACCCGTACCCACACCAACGATGCTGCCTTTTTCTACATATTTGAGTGCGGCCCAGCCGGCGGCTTTTTTCATTTCATCTTGAGTCATGCCAATCTCCTGATATCGATTTATAGTGACGGTAATGTTGCGGGGCGATTATAGCCTCAATAATTTATGATTCCCATTGCCAGATTTGGCTTGGAGTCACTATTTGAGGTAAAGGTATATCCCATGCTTCGCTCGGCAGATGAGTCACTTGTTGGCAATCATGAGCTAAACCTATGGGTAGGGCACCTTTACCCGTTTTAAACCAAGTTTCTAACGTACGATCATAATAGCCGCCGCCCATCCCGAGCCTTTGCCCTGTTTGATCAAAGGCCACCAATGGTGTGCAGATGATATCTAGCTCATTTACTGGTTTGATCAATGTTTGGTTGAGCTTGGGTTCGGCAATGCCGTATTTATTTCGCGTCATTATGGTTTGAGCATCATAGCGCAAGAACAATAAATTCCCACTCGAGAAGGGGTGTAAAACGGGAAGATAGGTCTGTTTGCCTTGTTGCCATAACCACGCTATGAGCGGTTGTGTTTCAAGCTCACCATCGGTCGCTAAGTAGAGGGCAATGTGCTGACTCGTTAAAACTTCAGGCAGTGTTGAAAAACGAGAGACAAGTTCAATTGAAGCGTGTTTTTGCTGCGTAGGTGATAGCTGTTTACGCCGCTGGCGGATGACTTGACGAAGTGTGTGTCGAGTGTTTTGCATAAGGATACCCCAGAGTGCCGTTGCGGATTTTGGCCCTTGAACCAGCTGGTTCAAGGCGGATCAGCAATGGTAACCGCAGGCTTCTCGGTACGAGCCGAGCTTGCTCAATAGCTACCAAGTACTAACCCTTTGGTGTTGCTTATCGGCTCAGGGACTTAAATCCGGCTGACAAACACTCTAGGGTAAATTTGGTTACGCTGGTAAAGACTACTGCTGTCCTAGCTTCACTTTACTGATGGCATCTTCAAGAGATGCAGCGAGCTGTTCCATGCGCTCGGTTAATTGATTTTGTTGGCCTAGGCTCTCATTGTTTTTGGTTTGCAATTCATAACAAATGTTGAGCGCAGCAATCGTGAGTAGCTTTACCTCATTGGTAACTTTAGTACGCTCTGCCATCTCTTTCAATCGGTTATCAAGATCTTGCGCCGCTTGGATTAAAGACTGCTCTTGTCCCGCAGGGCAATTCACACGAGTCAATTTTCCTAAAATTTCTACGTCTACCGCTTGATTACTCATGATGGATGAACTCTTATCGCGCTGTCTAAGATGGTGCCACTCACATGCCCATCGAGGTGGAAACTATAGGTAAAGCGGCCCTAAGATTCAAGCTTTTCAAAGCGAGCAGTAAAAAATGAGGGACTAAAAACACAGTTATTAGGCAAATTGAGTAAAAGCTACCCACAATTAACGCTTTGAGCATTTTCGCATTGGAAGCTAAGTGGTAGGATCGCGCTTATTTGATTTTATTACGAGCTTCCCATGAGCGAAAAAAAACTACCGGATTATCTTTCTCTTGCCACTGCCCTTCAATCTGCAGCACTTGCGGTTAACCCTGCTGAGTTGCATGGGTTGCTAACGGGCATGCTGGCCGGTGGTCTGGGCTTAAATGATAAGAGCTGGCAGCCACTTATTTTTGATTACACTAACGAAGGTATGGGTTGGCCAGATCGTCCGTTGACATTGGCTGAACAAGTACTCACCTTTACAATCGAAGAGCTCACTGGTAGCGGGATGGAGTTGTCACTACTGTTGCCAGATGAAGAGGCGAGTGCCAGTGTATTTGATTTGGCTGATGGCGTAGCCGACTGGGTAAATCACTTTATTTCTGGGCTTGGCTTGATTGGGGTTGTTTTGAAAAAAGCGTCCGCAGAGACTAAAGAGGCCTTGGCTGATCTAGAAGAAATTGCCAAGCTCGGTATTGATGAAGAGGATGACTTGGATGAGCAAGCTCAACTTTTGGAACACGTCATCGAGCATATAAAAGCTTGTGTGTTAACAATTCATGCTGAATTTGGTATCAAACCTCTACAAGAAACTCAGCCGACCGTGCATTAAAGAGAGATGACTGTGAAGCAATTTGATGTGATTATCGCTGGTGGGGCGATGGCCGGTGCAACACTGGCGTTGGCCTTAGATACGCTTTCTCAAGGAAAGCTTGCGATTGCTGTGGTCGAAGCGCATCCGCTGGATGATAAGCTCGCCCATCCCGGCTTTGATTCGCGTTCAATTGCTTTATCCTACGGTAGCGTGCAAATTTTGCAAAATCTCTCCTTGTGGCAGTCGCTGCAAGAGGTCGCCACCCCAATTACACATATTCATGTGTCGGATCGGTCTCATATTGGGATGACCGATA
The DNA here is from genome assembly GCF_963877065.1 of Vibrio sp. V01_P9A10T6. Lineage (NCBI taxonomy): Bacteria > Pseudomonadati > Pseudomonadota > Gammaproteobacteria > Vibrionales > Vibrionaceae > Vibrio > Vibrio sp. V01_P9A10T6. Next base: position 22,021 of record NZ_CAWNTB010000146.1, on the reverse strand, counting down.
TCACTTGTCAGCAACTCGATTTAGAAGCATTAGGTTACGTGGTTGAATTAGCCGATGTTGGGCAGATTTACGCGCAAAAAATGCAGCAGAGCCCGCATATTGAGTTATTTTGCCCAAGCGCGGTTCAGCAAGTGGAACGCAGTATGGATAAGGTCACTGTCACCCTTAACGATCAACGAACGATCCAAGCTAAGTTATTGGTCGCAGCTGATGGGGCTATATCGACCTGCTGCGAGCAAATCGGCCTCATCCAACAAGAGCATGATTTTGAACAGGTCGCGGTTATTGCTAATGTTGTGAGCTCAAAAGCTCACCAAGGACGAGCGTTTGAACGATTTACCGCCGATGGTCCTGTCGCGTTATTACCAATGAGTGATAATCGACTCTCTTTAGTTTGGTGTTTACCTCCCGCGAAAGCCGAGCGAGTTTTTTCACTCAGTGATGAGGGTTTTTTAGCACAGCTTCAAGATGCGTTTGGTTGGCGTTTAGGGCGAATGAATAAAGTGGGCACTCGTGCCTGCTATCCATTACAACTGCGTTATCGAGAGCAGAACATTTCACATCGTTTTGCCATTGTGGGCAATGCCGCTCAGACATTACATCCGATTGCGGGACAAGGTTTTAACTTAGGTATTCGAGATGTGGCAAGCTTGGCGGATGAGCTTATCAAGCAGCAAGCCGATGTTGGCTGCTATCGCGGTTTACAAGCTTTTTCCCAACGCCGAGAAGCGGATCGTGATGCCACCATTAAGCTGACATCATCCCTGGTGCATCTCTTTTCCAATGATTGGTTAACCACTCGTATTGGTCGCAATGTAGGCCTCATGGTGATGGATAATTTACCGTGGCTGAAAATGCCGCTACTGCGCCGAACGCTTGGCGTAGTGAATAGATAAAAGGGTCTGTATATGATGCAAAGTGTCGATATTGTCATTGTGGGTGGCGGAATGGTTGGCCTTGCACTGGCCGCCGCATTAAAGCATAGCGAACTGCGCATCGCCGTGATTGAGGGCCGAGTACCCAGCCTTGAACTTGCAGAGCTGCCGGATGTGCGAGTCTCCGCCTTAAGCCGTTCCAGTGAAATCATGTTGCGAAACCTTGGTGCATGGCAAGGTATTACTTCTCGTCGCGCTGCGCCTTATTCGGCGATGGAAGTGTGGGAACGCGATAGTTTTGCGCGGATCGAATTTAGTGCCAATCAAATGACTCAGCCGGATCTGGGACACATTGTTGAGAACCGCGTCATTCAATTAGCCTTACTCGAACAAGTACAAAAGCAAGCGAATGTGACACTCTTTATGCCCGCTCAATGCCAATCGCTGGCTGTCGGTGAAAGTGAAGCGTGGCTAACGCTCGATAACGGTCAATCACTCACCGCAAAATTGATAGTAGGAGCCGATGGCGCAAACTCTTGGGTTCGTCAGCAGCAAGACATTCCATTAACCCATTGGGATTATGGACACAGTGCGCTGGTGGCAAATGTCCGCACGGTGGAACCACATCAATCGACGGCAAGGCAAGTGTTTACACCACAAGGTCCGCTGGCCTTTTTACCTATGTCTGATCCTCATATGAGCTCAATCGTTTGGTCTACAGAGCCCAACCGAGCGCAGCGCTTGCTCAGCCTGTCTGAGCTCGAATTCAATAAGATACTGACCGCTGAGTTTGATCATCGTTTAGGTTTGTGTGAGGTGGTCGGTGAACGTGCTGCTTTCCCACTTAAAATGCGTTATGCCCGAGATTTTGCTTTACAACGAATCGCACTCGTTGGTGATGCGGCACACACCATCCATCCGCTAGCCGGGCAAGGTGTTAATTTAGGTTTACTTGATGCTGCAAGCTTAGCTCAAGAACTACTCGCGTTGTGGCATCAAGGTGAAGATATTGGCTTGCTCAAAAATTTGCGAGGTTATGAACGTTGGCGAAAAACAGAAGCCGCCAAAATGATTGCCGCGATGCAAGGTTTCAAAGATCTTTTTGAAGGTGATAACCCGGCGAAGAAACTGATCCGTGGCATTGGCATGCAGTTGGCTGGACAACTTCCTGGAGCCAAAGATGAGATTATGAAAAGAGCACTGGGTTTAAAAGGTGATTTACCTGATCTTGCCAAGAGTAAAATGGTGCTGCTTGAGCCCTAACAGTGATTAACCTAATGATGGCAAAAGGGCTGGCTTATGGCCAACCCTTTTAAAATTCTTTAATGAAACTCGTATTATGCGTAGGCGCAGCGTAGTCTCATGATTTCCTGATTTACTTCCTTCACCGTCTGAAAGTGGCGCTTGTCTGCGCGCTCTGGCAACATCAGTTTGCCATTATCGAATTCAAATTTTCCAACCCCGTAAATATAGATTCTTCCTTTAAAAAGCCGACTTACGTGTTTAGCTATCATACCTGGCGTATAGCGCTTAAACAGTCTCATACTTCGATCCTTCTGTTATTCTAACACTGCAAATTATAAATAAATTGCGCCTCTAATAGTGTGATTGCCATAGAGGAATATGCAGTTATTGGTGACTCTTTTGGATATTTGTGCTGCCGTAGGCAAAATGTTGGATAAATACCCATGTTTGCGTGATTATCTCCTCAAAATAGTGCTAACAAAAAATGCTCAGTGCACCATTCACTTGGTGCATATTAAGCACGACAAATATTACACTTTAAAGAATAGCTGCTGTTTATGGAAAGTGTTAAATTTTGGTTAAGAATTGCCTAAAAAAAAGCCCGCTTAAATAATAGGCGGGCGAATAGTCACAGATGCATTACACAAAAAGTGGATGTCCTGAAACAATCAGTGGATTCACTTTTTTGCTGGTCAGGACAACTTTTCGTTTGCCCTGACCAGCATTGTTAAGAGTACGTCAAAATAAACCTTGTGACTATTTATGTTTCAACGATGACTAAAAATTCATCCCTAATGTTGTGTGATTTAGAGAGCGATCACGTGCCAATGTAATGGATTACATTATTGCATTCTTTTTCCTGGAATTTATTCGAGATAGGCGAGTGTTAGAAAGCATACGCCTCGTAAAGAGGCGCATGGTCAATATAAGGAAGAAGCTTATTCGTCAGTAAGAGAGTAGGGGAGAGCTTGCATAAACCAACGAGTGTTTGGTTGGCTTGCAAGACGAAACTCAGTTTCTGGCTCGAGATTGTTTGGTAAGACTATTAAACCGATAGCGGTATTATCAGCAAACGTGTAGTGAACTATTAATTGCCCAGCACTACGCCAGTTTTCTCCAACTGAGCGTTCGATCATGATTGGTTGATCATTATTTAGCGGTTGCTCAATGTTGCCTTGAAGGATGTACATTGCACGCTTATTAATACCTCGATATTTAGCGCGAGCGACGGTTTCTTGACCTGTATAACACCCTTTATTAAAGCTGATACCATTAAAGGCCTGAAGATTAACGGCTTGCGGTATGTGCTCATTTTGATCCGCTTGACCAAGGACGGGGACTGCTTCTTCGATATCAAAGCGAGTCCACGTTTCCTCGGTGACTTTCAGAGCTTCACTTTGCGTCATGAGCTGTTGCGCGGTTTGCTCTGAAACAAGTAGTAGCCAACGTTGGGATGAAATTTTGATGGCGCTACCGCCGTCAATCAAACGCACTTCACCTTCATCCGCCGTTAATGTATTGATATATTGCTCAGCTTGTTCGCCCATAACACCCAGAGTGATGTCTTGGCTCTGGCTGATATTGACCTTAGAAAAAATAGCGTATTTTTTCAGCTCTCTTAATTCAGCCTCTATCGCTGATAAAGGCTGGAACATCGCATAACCATCGTGATGATGGAACAGGCGAAAGACGGACCATACTTTGCCTTTCGCATCACAATGGGCGCCTAAGGTTGACTGTGTTGGTTCAAGAGTGACGACATTACAGGTCACTTGGCCTTGCAAATAGGCTTTTTTATCATTGCCTGAAATGATGATAGCGCCCCAGGATGCAAGATGAGTCAGCATCAGTGGTGGAAGTGAGTCATTGGCGGTTACTGCGAGAGGTGTCAATGTGTTTTGCCAGTCCATAGTCGTTACCTAAAGAGAATCTTGAGCCCCATGTTAATCCGGAAATTTTTTTTTGTCAGCTTGAACAGGGACTGTGACTCATCTACTAGTTGTCTCTTCATCCAGTTGATACACTCGACGCAAATAAACATAAGGTGAGGAAAACCGATGTACACCACTGAAGAAAAAGCAAGAATCAAGTGGGCATGCCGTCGTGGAATGTTAGAGCTCGATGTGGTTGTGATGCCGTTCTTTGAAGAGTGCTTTGATTCTCTGAATGAAAATGAGCAACGAGATTTCGTTTCCCTACTTGAGTCTGACGACCCTGATCTATTTACTTGGATTATGGGACATGGTCGTAGCGAAAATCTTGGGCATGCGGCCATGGTGGATAAAATTGTTGCCCACAACCTCAGCAAAGTGCGTTAATTTCGTATTATTTCCTTCCCATTTTGCCCGCATTACTAACTTCATTTTTTTGATGATAGCCGTGTGGGCATTATTGATATCGCCCATTCCACTTGTAACGCTCCCCTTATTTTACGCACCTCTTATCACGGCGCAAAAGAGTACCTCACTGTTAGTCCCTAGCTTAATCGGCCAATTCAAGCTCACGAGTCACGGTGAGTGGCAATGTGCCGACCAGAACCTGTCCATTGAAAAGGTTTCTACACAGTTTGCGTTTATGGTGTTGATCATTTATGCACAACAAGGTAAGCGCTATCTAGTGTGGCGTGACAGCTGTGTGGAAGCGGATTATCGCCGCTTATTGGTGCAGCTTCGGCAGGTTACCCATAACCAATCACCAACAATAAAGGAGCGATAAACGCTCCTTTATTCATTCGGTCAACTTGACGCTAACAGATGATCGTTGGCGAGCTTACTCGTCTGGCGTTAAGATCGTTGGGCCACTATTTTCGGCTAACTCTGGATAATCGAGCGTGTAGTGCAAACCGCGGCTCTCTTTACGTTGCATTGCACAACGCACCATCAACTCTGCCACTTGCAGTAAGTTACGCAGCTCAAGCAGGTTATTTGAAACGCGGAAATGACTATAGTATTCGTGGGTTTCTTGTTGCAGTAATTGAATGCGGCGTAGTGCTCGCTCTAAGCGCTTATCTGTGCGGACAATCCCCATGTAATCCCACATAAATAGGCGCAGTTCATGCCAGTTATGTTGGATTACGACCTCTTCATCAGAGTTATTGACCTTACTTTCATCCCAACCGGGTAAGCTTGGTGGGAGCTGAGCCGTTGGTAATCCTTTTAAAATATCCTTTGCCGCTGACCAGGCATAAACGACGCATTCTAGTAGAGAGTTCGACGCCATTCGGTTAGCACCGTGCAAACCGGTGTAGCTAACTTCGCCGATCGCATACAGGTTATGCAGATCCGTTTTACCTTGTTTATTGACAATAACGCCACCACAAGTGTAGTGCGCCGCAGGAACAATCGGAATCGGCTCTTTGGTCATATCAATGCCCAAATCCATCAAGCGTGTATAAATGGTTGGGAAATGTTTTTCAATAAAATCGGCCGGCTTGTGGCTGATGTCCAGATACATACAATCAGCACCTAAACGCTTCATCTCATAGTCGATGGCGCGAGCCACGATATCACGAGGAGCCAGTTCGGCACGTTCATCAAAATCGAGCATGAATCGTGAACCGTCTGGGCGTCTTAAAAAAGCGCCTTCGCCACGTAGTGCTTCTGTCAGTAGGAAATTACGTGCTTCAGGGTGGAAAAGACAAGTTGGATGGAATTGATTGAACTCAAGGTTCGCCACTCGGCATCCTGCACGCCACGCCATTGCGATACCATCACCTGAGGAAACATCAGGGTTAGAGGTATATTGATACACTTTTGAGGCGCCGCCCGTGGCTAAAACGACAAACTTAGCGCGGATCGTTTCAACGTGTTCCTCATTGCGGTTCCAAATATAAGCGCCAACCACTCTTTTTTTATCACCACCGATTTTATCTTCGGTGATTAAATCCAGTGCATTGTGACGTTCAAGGATAGTAATGTTGGGGTGATTATGAACATTGTCTTGCAAGGAGGTTTGCATTGCCATGCCAGTGGCATCAGCCGCGTGCAAGATGCGGCGATGACTATGGCCGCCTTCACGAGTTAAGTGATAGCGAGGTGCTTCATCACTGTCATTCTCTTCTCTGTCAAAAGGAACGCCGCCATCGATAAGCCACTGAACACACTCTTTAGCATGCTCGGCTATGAAACGGACAGTATCCTCTTCACAGATCCCTGCGCCCGCAATTTGAGTGTCTTCGACGTGTGACTCAATACTGTCTGATTCGTCAAAAACAGCGGCAATCCCCCCTTGGGCGTAATAAGTGGCACCTTCACTGCGTGGTCCCTTACTCAGTACAATGACTTTACTGTGTTTTGCTACGCGTAGTGCGAGCGATAAACCCGCTGCGCCACTGCCTACGACTAATACATCGCATAGATGTTCACGGTTTGCGTTCATAAAACTTTTAAATTCCCGAACTAGAGTAGAGTTGTCCAACTCTCATTTTAAATATGCATTGCATGTATCTATACTCTTGAAGTGATTCAGCCGCAAGGTTTATCCACTAACGGTATCGCTATGGCTTCAAGCCAATAGCAGTAGAGAAAGATTTGATGCAATACTTTGTAAATGCCATTGTCTTTCGTCTTATCGACCCTCACTATATTGGGGATCCCCTATAGTGAAATTAGATCACATTTATTGAATAATGCTTGGCAAATATTTTTAGACAGAATGGAACTTTCTATTCTCCCTTGAGTCACAATAGTGCTCATGTAAGCGGTGGTGTCAATACTACATTTTGCATAATGAATGCCCATATCTGAGAAGGTAAGGGGAATAACAATAGGAGTACAGGCTCGAATGAACGAGCAGCTGACCGATCAAGTATTGATTGAGCGAGTTCAGAGTGGAGATAAGCAAGCATTTAACCTTTTGGTTTTAAGGTACCAAAATAAAGTCTGCAACCTTATTTCTCGGTATGTGAGCAATTCCGGAGATGTAGCCGATGTCGCACAAGAAGCGTTCATCAAAGCGTATCGGGCTATCCCAAGTTTTCGCGGAGAGAGTGCCTTTTACACTTGGCTATACCGTATTGCTGTTAATACCGCTAAGAATCACATTGTAGCCCAAAGTCGTAGACCGCCCGCTAGCGATGTTGATGCTGAAGATGCTGAATATTACGAAAGTGGCAACGCATTAAAAGAAATATCGAACCCTGAGAACATTACGTTGTCGAAAGAATTGCAGCGGGTCGTTTTTGGTGCGATAGAAGCGTTGCCTGAAGATTTGAAAACTGCGATGACCTTGCGTGAACTGGATGGTTTAAGTTACGAGGAAATAGCAGAAGTCATGGATTGTCCTGTAGGAACGGTGCGTTCTCGCATCTTCCGTGCTCGTGAAGCGGTAGAAAAGAAGATTAAACCTCTTTTATAGCGCTCAAACTGGTAACGAAAATGGTGAATAAATAATGGCTGACAAAGAAAGACTTTCAGCACTCATGGATGGGGAAATGGTCGATAAAGCGCTCATTCAAGAATTAGAGCTCGACCAAGAAAGTTTGCAAACGTGGAAAAATTACCATTTGGTTGGTGATGTGATGCGTGGAGATGCCCCAGTCCGAGCTGAGTGGGATATTGCACAGAGCGTTGCGTTAGCATTGGATGACGAACCCGCACACAGTCGTTTACAATCTGCTTCGGTTATTGATTTTCGTGATGCAAGCCGTGAGTCTCAGCCGACGCCAGCTCAAGCTCGTCGGCAGTTACCGGCTTGGCTTTCCCAATTTGGCCAGGTTGCGGTTGCTGCGTGTGTGTCGTTTGTGGTGATTTTAGGTGTTCAACAATACGGTGGCCGTGATTCAGGAGTGAATCAAAACGACCAATTACCCGTACTGCAAACCATTCCGTTGGCTGGCAGCGCAGAGCCAGTGAGCTTAACGCGTGATTCAGTAGAGCGCCAAACCAGCGAAAGCCGCGTGCAAGAACAACGTCGCCGCGTAAACGCATTATTGCAAGACTACGAGCTGCAACTTCGCCTGAACAGTGAAAGTGCAAGCCCACATAACGATGTACTTGAATCGGTAGTTGAATGAATAAATTCCTGATCAGTGCACTGGCGCTGTTCAGTTTGAACTCTACATTAGCCTTTGCAGAAGACCAACCTGCAGAGGCTTTGTTGCTTCAAATGAACGAGGCCAGTCAGCATTTAAATTATGAGCTGTCTTACATTCTGATTAAGAAAAACAGCATCGATCCACTGCTGTATCGTCATGCAAGTCAAGGCGATCAGCAATTTGCGCATCTCGTTTATCTCAGCGGCCCGATCCGTGAAGTAATTCGCCGTGGTAATGAAGTGAGTTACATTGAACCTGGGGTAGAACCGTTCACCATTGAGTCAAGCACTATGGTTGCGCCGACGATTCCGATGCTAACCAGCAATGTCACTGAATTAGGCCGTTACTACGATTTCGTCAAAGTTGGCCGTGCACGTGAAGCGGGCACGGCTTGCCAAGTGGTGCGAGTGGTGCCGAAAGATGGCTTACGCTATTCCTATATTTTGTGGGTAGATGAAACCAGTAACTTGCCATTGCGAGCTGATTTAGTCGATCGCGACGGCGAGGTGCTTGAGCAATATCGCACTATCTCTTACGCCATTAGCGACAAATTAGCGCAGGCGATGCAAGGGCTAAATGACGTTGAGTTACCCGAGGTATTAACGTTACCGAAAGGCAACCTTACGGAAAGTTTTTGGCAAGTGAGTTGGAAACCTGAAGGCTTTGAACCCAAAGAGCTTAACCGTTATCGTATGGCTATTACTGAGCGTTTGGTAGAGAGCCAGATGTTCAGTGATGGGCTATTTAGTTTTTCTGTCTATATTTCCGATAGTGACAACCATTCGCTGAAAGGCCAACTGGTTCGTCAAGGCCGCCGTACCTTGCATAGTGTGGTGAAAGGAAACAATGAAATCTCAGTGGTCGGTGATATTCCACCGGCAACGGCGCAGCGCATTGCTCAATCGGTGACGTTTGTCCAGCCTGCGGCGTCCTCAACAGAGGTAACCAAACCATGATGACGGCGCTAGCAACAGTCACCGCTGTTCAACCTGATGCTAAAGGGTTTCACGTTGAACTCAGTTGTCAGCAGCAGACCAGTTGCAGCAGTTGTTCGTCCTCCAAAAGCTGTGGTACTGGGATCGTATCGAAAGCGATTGGTAACAAAGCGCTGTTATGGCAACTCGATACGAAAAAACCAGTGAAGCAAGGCCAGACGGTTGAAATCGGTTTCCCCGAAAAAAGCTTGCTTCAATCGGCAGCCTTAGTGTATTTGGTGCCGCTTTTTATGATGATGTTTGGCGCTTGGCTGGGTGAGAGCCTCTTGGCCCCTTGGCTCGGTTTAGGTGAGGGCATCGTGATCATCACGGCCGCTGTTTTTATCGCGCTGGGGATCGGAATTGCCAAACGTTGCTCTGTGGTTCTTGAAAAACGATCGCAGCAAGAGGTGGTTTTGGTCCGAGTCCTTGGTGAACCTATCGCCTAATTTATGATGCGAACCCTACCGAAATTGGGTAGAATCGGCCAACTTTATGGAAACGCCGCTTGATGTGGCTTTCTTATGTCCCTTTTTTCAAGAGTTTAGTCATCCCAAATCTATGAAGCACATTCGTAACTTTTCGATTATCGCCCACATCGACCATGGTAAGTCGACCCTATCTGACCGTTTGATCCAAGTTTGTGGTGGATTAAGTGATCGTGAAATGGAATCTCAAGTTCTAGACTCTATGGACCTTGAGCGTGAGCGTGGCATCACCATCAAAGCACAGAGTGTGACGCTCGATTACAAAGCAAACGATGGCGAGACATACCAGCTCAACTTTATCGATACTCCTGGACACGTTGACTTTTCTTATGAAGTTTCCCGTTCTTTAGCTGCCTGTGAAGGTGCTCTATTGGTAGTGGATGCTGGTCAAGGCGTTGAAGCGCAAACATTGGCTAACTGTTATACCGCCATTGAAATGGACCTTGAAGTTGTCCCAATCCTAAATAAGATTGATTTGCCAGCCGCAGAGCCTGAACGCGTAGCGGAAGAAATTGAAGATATCGTCGGCATCGATGCTATTGATGCAGTGCGCTGCTCTGCGAAAACAGGCCTTGGCGTGGATGAAGTGCTAGAAAAAATCGTTTCTGGTATTCCGGCTCCTGAGGGCGATCCTGCTGCGCCGCTGCAAGCGTTAATCATCGATTCTTGGTTTGATAACTACTTAGGTGTTGTCTCTTTAGTGCGAGTGAAAAATGGTGCGCTGAAGAAAAATGACAAGATTAAAGTGATGAGCACAGGCCAAACTTGGGGTATTGACCGTTTAGGTATTTTTACGCCAAAACAAGTCGACAAAACCATGTTGAACACTGGTGAAGTGGGCTGGGTGGTTTGTGGTATTAAAGACATTCTCGGCGCTCCAGTGGGGGATACTCTGACCAGCGCGAAAGATCCGTGTGAAAAAGCATTGCCAGGTTTTAAAAAAGTGAAACCGCAGGTGTATGCGGGGCTTTTCCCTGTCTCTTCTGATGATTACGAAAACTTTCGTGATGCGTTAGGTAAACTGAGCCTAAACGATGCCTCGTTATTCTATGAGCCAGAAAGTTCGGCCGCCCTTGGTTTTGGTTTCCGTTGTGGTTTCTTGGGTATGCTCCACATGGAGATTATTCAAGAGCGTTTAGAGCGCGAATACGATCTTGACCTTATCACCACTGCGCCAACGGTAGTCTATGAAGTTAAGAAGACCGATGGCACGATGCTTTATGTTGATAGCCCTGCTAAATTGCCTGCGGTGAACGACATTGAAGAGATTCGTGAACCGATTGCGCGTTGTAACATTTTGACCCCTTCTGAATATTTGGGTAACGTCATTATGTTGTGCGTTGAAAAACGTGGCGTGCAGGTTGATATGGTCTATCACGGTAACCAAGTAGCCTTGACTTATGATGTGCCGATGGCCGAAGTGGTACTTGATTTCTTTGACCGCTTGAAGTCAACTTCTCGTGGTTATGCATCACTTGATTATGGTTTCCAACGCTTTGAAGCTTCAAGCATGGTCCGTGTGGATATCTTGCTAAATGGTGACAAAGTGGATGCGCTAGCCATCATCACTCACAAAGACAATTCGCAAACGCGTGGTCGTCAAGTGGTTGAGAAAATGAAAGAGTTTATCCCTCGCCAAATGTTTGATATTGCGATTCAAGCGGCGATCGGTAACCACATTATTGCTCGTTCAACCGTGAAGCAGCTGCGTAAAAACGTACTGGCGAAATGTTACGGTGGTGATATTAGCCGTAAGAAAAAACTGCTTAAGAAACAGAAAGAAGGTAAGAAGCGCATGAAGCAAATTGGTAATGTTGAGTTGCCACAAGAAGCCTTCCTTGCCATTTTGCACGTAGGTAAAGATTAAGCATTGCTTTGGCTTTCTTATGCATGCAGCAGTCACCATTAAGTGAAAGAGTTTCGGCTCTTTCACTTTCGTATTTTTAGATAAGGGAACTCCATGGCGAATACATTTTCACTCATCTTGGTGATCGTCACATTAGTGACCGGCATAGTTTGGGTGCTGGAGAAGTTGGTGTGGGCGAAAAAACGTCAACAGAAGATGGCCGCTATTGAAGCGCAAACTAACGGCTTGGATGACAAACTCAGCGCCAAAATTTCCGCGCAACCTTGGTGGATTGAAAACAGTGTTTCCATCTTCCCTGTGATTGCTTTTGTGCTGGTGCTACGCTCTTTTGTGTACGAACCTTTTCAGATTCCATCTGGCTCAATGATGCCAACGTTGCTGGTGGGCGACTTCATCTTAGTTGAGAAATACGCTTACGGTTTGAAAGACCCAGTATGGCGTACTCAACTGGTCGAAACTGGTAAACCAGAGCGTGGTGATGTCGTGGTCTTTAAATACCCGCCGCAACCAAGCATTGACTACATCAAGCGCGTGGTCGGCATGCCGGGCGATACAGTTCGTTATAGCAGCAACAAAGAGATTTGTATTCAAGCTCAAGGTTCAACAGAATGTAAACAGGTCAAACTGTCCAATGTTGAAGAGAGTGAGTTCAACCAAAATGGCATCCCTTTAATTCAAGTGAATGAAAAGTTAGGTCAGGTTGAACACCAAATTTTGATCAATCCATTGCGTCGTGATCGTGTTGATGCTTATCAACCACGCCATGGCGTTAATGAATGGGTTGTTCCTCAAGGTCAGTATTTTGTGATGGGTGATAACCGTGACAACAGTGCTGATAGCCGTTACTGGGGCTTTGTTCCAGAAGCAAACTTAGTCGGTAAAGCGGTCGGTATTTGGATAAGTTTTGAATTTGAACGTGGTGCCGATAGCGTTTTACCTTCGTGGATCCCAACTGGTGTGCGTTTTAACCGCATTGGTGGCATTAACTAGGCTAGCTTTGGCTAGCCATCACTACATCGAGAGAGCATGAATTCTCCAATTAGTAAATTAGAAACTAAACTCGGTTATTCATTTAATGATCCCGAGTTTATTTCCTTAGCACTGACACATCGCAGTGCAAATGGTAAGCACAATGAACGTCTTGAGTTTCTGGGCGATTCAATTTTAAGTTTTGTCATCGCTGATGAGCTGTACCACCGTTTCCCTAAAATTAACGAAGGGGATATGAGTCGTATGCGCGCTACGCTTGTGCGTGGTCACACATTGGCTGAACTGGGCAGAGAATTTTGCCTAGGAGATTACTTAAAATTAGGTCCAGGTGAGTTGAAAAGTGGTGGTTTCCGCCGTGATTCAATCCTTGCTGATGCCGTAGAAGCCATCATTGGTGCGATTTATTTAGACAGCGATACCGAAGTAGTACGACGTATTATTTTGAGCTGGTATCAAGAGCGCCTTGACGCCATTGAGCCGGGCGTATCGCAAAAAGACCCAAAAACTCGCCTACAAGAGTTTCTGCAAGGTAGAAGAAAGCAACTGCCTATCTACACAGTGACTAATATTAAAGGTGAAGCACACAACCAAGAATTTACGGTATCGTGTGATGTAGCAGGAATGGGAACGCCTGTAATTGGTAAAGGCACCAGTCGTCGTAAAGCTGAACAATCGGCGGCTGAAATTGCACTAGAGCAACTGACAAATGGCTGATAACGAATTTGATTTGGATGCGTACTTCGCATCAAACACCAACAGCAATGAAGCAACTCCGGAAAGTGGTGAGCAGCACTGTGGTTTTATCGCCATTGTGGGTCGCCCCAATGTCGGGAAATCAACCCTGCTGAATAACTTACTGGGACAAAAGATATCCATCACATCGCGCAAGCCTCAAACCACTCGTCACCGCATTATGGGTGTCGATACAGAGGGGCCGTACCAAGCGATTTACGTTGATACTCCGGGGTTACACATCGAAGAAAAACGTGCGATTAATCGCTTGATGAACCGTGCGGCAAGTAGTTCACTCAGTGATGTAAACTTAGTGCTGTTTTTAGTCGATGGCACTCAGTGGACCGCCGATGATGAAATGGTGCTCAACAAGTTACGCAATGCTAATTTCCCTGTAGTGTTGTGTGTCAATAAAGTCGATAACGTGAAAGATCGTAACGATGTAATGATGCACATGTTAGAGCTATCGAAGAAGATGGAATTTGTTGATGTCGTGCCGATTGCGGCAAAACATGGCAAAAACGTCGATGTATTGCGCAAACATGTGCGTGAGCATTTACCTCAAGCCACGCATCACTTCCCCGAAGAGTATGTGACTGATCGCTCACAGCGTTTCATGGCTTCCGAGATTGTGCGTGAAAAACTGATGCGCTTTACTGGTGAAGAGCTGCCGTATTCAGTAACCGTTGAAATTGAACGTTTTGACTATAACCCTGAAACCGATGGTTTTCATATTAACGCGTTGATCCTCGTTGAACGCAGCGGCCAGAAAAAAATGGTGATCGGCAAAGGTGGTGAAAAAATCAAAACCATCGGCCGTGAAGCGCGTTTAGACATGGAAGAGTTGTTTGGTCGCAAGGTTTACCTAGAAACTTGGGTGAAAGTGAAATCCGGGTGGGCAGATGATGAACGTGCTCTTCGTAGCCTTGGTTATATTGACGATCTATAACCTCTATTCGAGGTGGGCGAGAACATCGCTCACCTTTGAGTGCTGATATGTCAGACGGTTTACAGCGCTGTTTTGTCCTTCATCGACGTCCTTATAGCGAGTCAAGCCTAATCCTTGATGTGTTTAGCGAGGAGTATGGCCGCGTTACCTTAATGTCCAAAGGCGCACGCAGTAAACGATCGAACTTAAAAGGTGCACTGCAACCTTTTACCCCCTTATTGCTCAAATGGTCAGGCAACGGTTCAATGAAAACCTTACGCCAAGCTGAACCGATTAGCCTTGGCTTACCGCTCAGTGGTATTCATCTCTATTCTGCCATGTACGTCAATGAGCTGATTGGCCGCGTGCTTGCGCAAGAAGTGCCTTGCCCAGGTCTGTTCCATGATTATCTGCATGCACTCACCGAGTTAGCTCAGTGTGAAAATCCAGAACCAGCACTGCGCCGTTTTGAACTCGCGTTGCTAGCTTCAATGGGTTATGGCGTTGATTTCTTGCATTGCGCCGGAACGGGAGAAGCCATCGATCCTCGCATGACTTATCGCTATCGCGAGCAAAAAGGTTTTATCGCTTCTGTTAGGCGCGATAACCTCACGTTTATGGGCGATGAGTTGATTGCCATTAGTGAGCGGCGCTTTGTCAGTAAAGAGCAGCTTCAAGCGGCAAAACGCTTTACACGCATAGCGTTAAAGCCGTATCTTGGCGGCAAACCTTTAAAAAGCAGGGAGCTTTTCCTGCCCATGTCTAGTTTTTCCAGAATACGGAGTATAGGAAAATGAGCGCAATTTACTTAGGCGTTAATATTGATCACATCGCCACGTTACGAAATGCCCGCGGTACTAAATACCCAGATCCCGTGCATGCTGCTGAAATGGCAGAGCGTGCCGGAGCCGATGGCATTACCATTCACCTACGTGAAGACCGACGCCATATCAAGGATCGCGATGTGCGTATTTTACGCGAGACGTTGCAAACTCGAATGAACCTCGAGATGGCCGTTACCGACGAAATGATTGATATTGCTCTGCAAACTCAGCCTGAATTTGTGTGTTTAGTGCCTGAAAAGCGTGAAGAACTAACGACGGAAGGTGGGCTGGACGTATTAGGACAGCTTGACAAAGTGAAAGCGGCAACCGAAAAACTGACCGCTGCAGGCATCAAAGTCTCTCTATTTATTGATGCTGATCGTGAGCAGATTAACGCAGCTAAAACTTGCGGTGCACCGTTTATTGAATTGCATACTGGTCATTACGCCGATGCAACAACCGAAGCGGATCAGCAAGATGAGTTAAAGAAAATTGCGGCGGCTGCGAGTTATGCAAGTGATTTGGGCATTACGGTGAACGCTGGTCACGGTTTGACTTACCACAACGTAGCTGCCATTGCTGCACTGCCTGAAATTTACGAACTCAACATTGGGCACTCGATTATCGGGCGTGCTGTATTTGATGGTTTGGAGAAGTCGGTCGCCGATATGAAAGCCATCATGCAAGCGGCTCGCAAATAAGGTCTACCGATGGCGATTATCGGCTTAGGGACTGATATTGCGGAAATTGAACGCATAGAAAAAGCATTGTCACGCAGTGGCGATGCTTTTGCCGAGCGGGTGCTAACCCAAGATGAATTGACTGTGTTCTATTCGCTCAAGAAAAAAGGGCGCTATTTAGCGAAACGTTTTGCCGCTAAAGAAGCGGCATCTAAAGCGCTTGGTACGGGTATTGCGCATGGTGTTAGCTTTCAGGATTTTACCGTCACCAACGACGCCAACGGAAAACCCGTGCTAACACTATCAGGTAAGGCTAAACAGTTGGCTGCCACAGCCAATGTGAATCACATTCACCTAACCATTTCTGATGAGCGTCATTATGCGGTGGCGACGGTGATTTTAGAGTCTTAATCTGTCAATCTCCTCTGCTTGCTGACGAGCAAATACTGCTGAGCGGCAAGCCCCTTTTTTCATTCGGTTAAATTGTCTCTTGGGTTAAATTGCTCATTCGCTTAAATACGGTTTAGCGGTGGCGATTACTTTGTCCATCTCATCTTGTAATTCAAATAACTCCGGTTCGACATCGCTGATGGATTTGCCTGAGCGCAATGCCTGTTCGAGCGCCGCGCACACTTTTTTCAAGCGGGGTACGCCACTGTATGAGCAACTGCCGTGCAGTTTATGAATATGGTGCAGTAGATCTTGTGTAGGGTATTCATCGTCTTCCAACGCCATACTGACGACTTGGTTCACCTGCGGAATCGAATCAACTAGCATCTGTAGCAGCTCTTTGGCCAAATCTTCCTTGTTGGCTGATTGTTTAAGTGCACTTTGCCAGTCAATGATAATGGTGTGATTAGGCTGCTCAGCTTCCTGTGACGGCGACGGTATAACTTGTTCTGTGAGTTGTAATTTCTCCAACTGTTTACGGTTGGCGTAGGGGTTCCAGTGTGCTAACACTTGCTGCAATATGTGCTCTTCAATTGGCTTAGTGAGGTAATCATCCATTCCTTCTTTCAGCAGACGATCGCGCTCTCCGATCATGGCATGAGCCGTTACCGCAATCACGGGCGTTTGGTGATTGAGTACCGTTTTCTTAATTTCCTGGCAAGCGGTGACCCCATCCATCTGTGGCATTTGGATGTCCATCAAAATCATATCAAATTTCTGGCGGCTTGCTTGTTCGACCGCTTCTTGGCCATTCGTGCAAGCAATGACGGTTTCAACACGTTCTTGCAGCAGGGCCATGATCAGTTTGAGGTTGGCAGGGTTATCATCCACCGCCATTACCTTCAGGGGCAGTGTATCGAGTGTGATCGGTAGATCTTGAATGGCAGGCTGTACTGGTTGGTGCGCGATTAACAGTTGCAGCAATTTTTTACGTGACAGTGGCTTGGTAATGCACTGCACTGGATGATGCTGCATTAAATAATCGGATAGTGCGAGCTCGGTACTTGGTGTACCGATAATCACGTTGTCGGCAAGCTGAATAGCCTTTGTGACCCACTGCTCAACCAAATCTAAATCAGTCTCTCTACTTGGGGCTAAATTGAGTAATACATAATCGAAGCGATCCGTTTCTTCTGGCATCACCGCTCGATATGTGACGCTCAACCCTGCCTGCACCAACATTTGCTGAACGATAGAGGCCGCTTGCATATTGGGCTCAACGAGCAACAATTGTTTATTGCTCAAAATATGTGGGTCAAGCCAGTCACTCATCGGCATTTCAGTGGTATTGAGACGCAGCGTAAACCAGAAAGTGGAACCTTGGTGAAGACGGCTGGTGAGGCTAATTTCGCCGCCCATGTGGCTGACCAATTTTTGAGTAATAACCAAACCAAGCCCAGTGCCGCCGTAGCGACGAGAAATACTGGCATCGGCTTGGCTAAAGGCTTGGAACAGCTGTGCTTGTTGGCGCTCTGAAATACCAATGCCGGTGTCGCGCACCATAAATTGCAGCTCAACCACATTGTCGCGTTGTGAGCGCAATTCAACACTGATGTCGATGTTGCCACGTTCGGTGAACTTAATCGAGTTACCGACAAGGTTGGTCAACACCTGTTGGATACGAAGTGGGTCACCTACCAAGCCTGCTGGGATTTTTTGATCCACTTTAAGAGTGATTTCCAATCCTTTTTCATGCGCACTGGTCGCTTGGAGGTTAACCACCTCTTCCAAACTCTCTTGAAACTCGAACGGAATATTTTCCAGCGCTAACTTACCGGCTTCTAGCTTGGAGAAATCCAAAATGTCATTGATGATGTTCAATAAGTTATTGGCTGATTTTTCAATGGTTTGTAAGTAATCTGCTTGGCTATTAGTCAACTGGGTTTTGAGCATTTGGCGGGTGAAGCCAATGACACCGTTAAGCGGCGTGCGCAGCTCATGGGACATGTTGGCAAGAAATTCTGATTTTATGCGCGCGGCTTCTTGGGCGCGTTTTTTGGCAATGTCCAATTCAACGTTTTGGATCTCTAACTGCTCTAAGGTTTCTCGCAAATCCGAGGTGGCTTGGTCGATACTGTGCTGCATTTCGACGTGATATTCCGATAGCGACACCGCCATCGCGTTGATCCCTTTTTTGAGCGAATCTAACTCACCGTGCATTTTGCCTTCGATCCGCACATCAAGGTGGCCGCGACGAATTCTATCCACCATGTTTTTCATGTGTGAGATAGGGCGAGTCACATCGTGCAGGAGCCGGAATGCGAACATTCCCGATAAACCTAGCCCAAGCGCAAGCACTAAAAAGGCGGAAAAGACCTCTTGATACTGTTGTAAACGCAATGAAGAGAGATCCAACTCAATCGCGATATAGCCGAGCGCAGGCGTTGATGTATTGGCATTTATGCCTTCGGTTAGACGGTTTTCAGCCAAAATTGGCGTGCGCAGTATTAAAGTGTTCTCGGTGAGATTTGAGCTGCTTAAAACCGGAATGGGTTTCTCTTTTGGATAAGTTAAGCTTTCAAAGTTAGGGTGGAAGTTCGAGGTGACAAACAGTTCGTGGTTGGCGTCAAATACCGCAATACTGCGGACAAATTTAGAGTTTTTCCGATGCGCGTAGCTGATAATACGGCGCACCGACTCACGGCTTTGGTTTTTTAAGGCGTCTTCACTAGCAATGGCCAAGGGCTCAATGATGCTTGCCCCCGCATTGATCACCTGTTTTTCCAGATCATGGTAGCGATTGAATGAGAAAAAAGCACTGAGCAACAAGCCGATAATTAAGGTTGGAGCTAAGGTTAAAGTAATAACGCGCGCGCGTAAGCCATATCTGGTCATTATTGTCTAAACATCGTGGTGTGGATATGGGAAAATAGACCGCAATTTGATGAGCAAGCCTGTACGAAAATCGTTTAATTGACGGCTAGCTTAATCAAGTCGAGTAAGTTCGACAATCATCCCCGCACTAAATAGTGACGCTAGGGCAAAAAACATCGATTTAATTTTACTTAGGCACAGAGCATGGCACGTTTTTTCCAACCGAAAAAGAAAGCGCAATTAGAAACAAAACATCAAACGGTATTGATTGAACGTCTTGATCATCAAGGTTCTGGTATCGCTTATCAACACAATAAACTGCTTTTTGTTGATGGCACGCTGCCCGGTGAGCAAGTGCTGATGCAGCTAACTGAAAGCAAAAGTAAATACTCTCGCGGTCAGTTGATTAAAGTCTTAACGGCCAGTGAACAACGCGTGACGCCATTTTGTCGCCATTACGGTCAATGTGGTGGTTGCGATCTGCAGCATTTAGAGCACAGTGCGCAAGTGGCGCACAAAGAGCAAACACTCTCGCAATTGATGAGTAAATTCGCCGGTCAAACGTTGGCATTGAGCCCCGCAATAAGTTGCGCCGATAAAGGCTATCGCCGCCGCGCCCGCATCAGCGTGTTGTGGGACAAAAAGCAGCAACAGCTGCAATTTGGCTTTCGCAAAAAGCAGAGCAAGCAAATCGTTAACGTGACGGACTGCCCAGTGCTAGAACCACAACTCAACACGCTACTTACACCTATCCAAGCGCTGTTAACGCAATTTAAATCTCAGCAAGCGATTGGCCATGTTGAATTGGTGCTGGGTGATCAAGGCGCGGTGATGGTGTTACGCCATCTTCAGCCGCTGCCAAGTGAAGATCACGCGGCGCTGCTGGCGTTTGCTCAGCAGCATCATCTCACTTTGTATGTGATGCCAGAAAGCGATCAGCTCGAACGTCTTCACGGAGAGATGGCAAGCTACCGTGAAACCGGATCAGTTATCGAATTTTTGCCCTCCAACTTTATTCAAGTCAATCGCCAAGTAAACCAAAAAATGGTGGCTCAAGCATTGGAATGGTTAGCTTTGACTGATGATGACCGAGTGTTGGACCTATTTTGTGGCGTAGGGAACTTTAGTTTGCCGATGGCCCAATACGCTCAATCGGTAGTGGGCATTGAAGGTGTGGATGAGATGGTTGAGCAAGCGACACAAAACGCGCAGCGCAATCAAATCGAGAATATCACGTTCTACCAAGCAAATTTGGAACAAGATATGTCAACGCAAGCGTGGGCAAAGCAAAAATTTGCTAAAGTACTACTCGACCCAGCGCGAGCCGGGGCGGCAGGTATTGTCGACCAATTGGCTAAGCTCGGTGCTCAGCGCGTGGTGTACGTTTCTTGTAACCCGGCAACACTGGCAAGAGACAGTCAAAGTTTACTCAGCCAAGGTTATAAGTTGGTAAAACTTGGCATGTTGGATATGTTTCCACACACCAGTCATTTAGAATCAATGGCGCTATTTGTAAAAAGTCGGTAGACAGAGAACTAACTCAGTCGAAGTTAGTCGAATACCACAAACTATAAAACTAGGACGAATCAGATGGTTGCGGTACGAAGCGCACACTTGAATCCAGACGAACAGTTTGAGCTAGATAAATGGATTGCGAGTTTACATCAAGATAAAAGCACAGCTTCTAAACTGACGGATGTCTACCGTCAGTGTGAAACGTTATTAGAAGGTCATGCCAAAGGACCGCTACTGCTGTGGCGCGGCCGTGAAATGATCGAAATCCTGATTACCTTATCGATGGATCGCGCCACTTTAGTCGCGGCTCAGCTCTTTCCTATCGTCAGTAGTGGGCTTTTTGACCGTGAAGTATTAGAAGAGACCTATGGTAAAGGCATAGTGAAGCTGATTGATGGTGTCGAAGAGATGGCGGCACTTGGTCAGTTAAACGTCACCTTGCAAGGCAGTGAAGCTTCAGAGCAGGTGGATAACGTTCGCCGCATGCTGCTTGCGATGGTAGATGATTTTCGTTGCGTGGTGATCAAATTAGCGGAGCGCATTTGTAATTTACGTGAAGTAAAAGATGAACCTGACGAAATTCGCCGTGTGGCGGCCAAAGAGTGCGCCAATATCTATGCCCCTTTAGCAAACCGCTTGGGCATTGGTCAGCTCAAATGGGAAATTGAAGATTACGCATTTCGCTACCAGCAGTCCGATACCTATAAACAAATTGCTAAGCAGCTTTCCGAGCGCCGCATCGTGCGCGAACAATATATTCACGATTTTGTCGAAGATCTGCGCGCCGAGATGAAGCTTTCTCATATCAATGCCGAAGTGAGTGGCCGTCCGAAACACATCTATAGCATCTGGCGCAAAATGCAGAAGAAAGGGTTGGCTTTCGATGAACTGTTTGATGTGCGTGCGGTTCGCATTATTGCTGATCAACTGCAAGACTGTTACGCCGCCTTGGGCGTTGTTCATACCAAATACAAACACCTGCCTAGCGAATTTGATGATTACGTTGCTAATCCGAAACCGAATGGCTATCAATCCATTCATACGGTGATTTTAGGGCCAGAAGGCAAAACCATCGAAATTCAAATTCGTACTAAGCAGATGCATGAAGAGTCTGAACTTGGGGTTGCTGCGCACTGGAAATATAAAGAGGGCGCAACGGTTGCCCGCAGCGGTTACGATGAGAAAATTACTTGGTTGCGTAAGCTTCTTGATTGGCAAGAAGAGATGTCTGATTCGGGTGAGATGATCGACGAGCTGCGTAGCCAGGTGTTTGATGATCGCGTTTACGCCTTTACACCTCGTGGTGATGTGGTTGATTTACCCATGGGAGCCACGCCGCTCGATTTTGCCTACCATATTCACTCTGAAGTGGGGCATCGCTGCATCGGTGCCAAAGTCGCGGGTCGTATTGTTCCATTTACTCATAAATTATCTATGGGTGATCAAGTCGAAATCATCACTCAGAAAGAGCCGAATCCGTCGCGTGATTGGCTAAATCCAGCAACGGGGTTTGTTCATTCAGGCCGTGCGCGCGCCAAGATTAACGCTTGGTTCCGTAAACAAGGCCGCGAGAAAAACCTTGAAGCCGGACGAGAGATCCTCGAA